>JAPLUM010000563.1 GCA_026397605.1 Verrucomicrobiota bacterium
TGGCGCGGGTGATCTACGGAGTGATCAAGAGCCAGTGCCGCTACGAGGAGCAAGAAGCCTTCAAAGTCAGTCAGCAAAAACTGCAACGCCGACACCGCCGCCTCCAAGAAGAAGCCGCCAAGCTGGGCTTCGCTCTGACCCAGATCACCTCCGCTTCATAACTAGGAAAAACACTAAGTTAGTCGGGAGTAACCGAACTCCGCTGCGCTGAAGTGTGGAAGCTGGAGTAACTTTTGCTAGGAAAAACACCAAGTTAGTCGGGAGTAACCGAACTCCGCTGCGCTGAAGTGTGGAAGCGGGAGTAACTTTTGCTAGGAAAAACACCAAGTTAGTCGGGAGAAAACACACTCACCGACTCTGCGGCGTCTCAATCCCTCGCGGTGAAAAGGAATTCAAAAGCTCAGCCTGACGAAAGGCGCGGAAGCATTCGTATTGAAAAATTTAGTCAAGCAGTTGCACACTTCTCTGGCGCAATGACTCCTTTCTCCGGTACCTACGGCCACGAGCCAGCCGATTTTGCGGTTGTATAGAGGAAAAGCATACTCTCTTCTGAAGCGCGCGAAGCTTCTCGCCACTGACGGGCTCGAATCTGCAATGGGTCACTGAGTTTGCATGGCAGGTTGTTTCGTCCCCCATTAGATTTTTAACCGCTAATGGACTCTAATGGACGCTAATAAAAGCCCTTAAAAGCTTAGTTTTCTGGTTCTGCGATTAGCGTAAATTAGCGGTTAAAAAAACCTCTCTACAGCAGTGAACGCGGCAATCACGCCGAGTCAGCCACTTTAAATTCAAAAATATTAATCATTGATAATGAGTGAATTAAATCTTCTCGATCTGCCAGATCAAACAGCAAGCCTGGCCCCGCATTCCCTCACGCGGCTCCACTCCATGCCGACTTTTTCCACTGAGCGGTGGTAAAAGCGTTCTATTTCGCCAGCACCTGGACCTTGCCGCTTTCGCCAAGGCCGGTGACTGGTGTAATGCGGCTCAAGAAAAATCCACAGCCGCCTTGCTTGCTACCTTTCTGAATGACCACGCCTTTGTAGGGAGGTTTGGTGAGATCGCTGTGGGTGAAAAAGGTCGTGACTGCTCCACCAATGACGCCAGTGGCCGGGATGAGCAAAAGTCCATACGTAGCATCCACTGGACTACCAAGCTTGCTGATAACATTGGTGGCGGAGATATTGAAGTCCTTTGTCACGCTGCTGGTGAGCAGGCCACCAGTGAAGGTGAGTGTGGCGTTGCCGGTGGTGGTATTCACCGCGCCGAGTCCTGGGAAAACACTGGTCGCAGAGCTCGCTGGTGGCACCACATAGCGCGCTCCGTTGACATCGACAGTGATTCCGCCGGGCCAGCCTGCTGGGTAATACTGCACGCCAGTCAATGCGGGGCGGAACCACTGCAAGTTCGTGCCGATCACGTCTTCCGTGGTGCCATTGGCATCGCTCAGCGCGGCCATTCCAGCGATGCTGCCTTTCAGTGTGTAGAGCTGGGCAAAGAGGGGCCAGAGGTTGAGCTTAGAGAGCGGGGCGCTGGCGATGATGGGTGTGTCGTCGGCCAGTCTGCCGGTGAGGGAAACGGTGCCATTCACATTCACGGTCATCGTCGCGTAGCCATCACCCTGCGGGTAAAGGTTGAGTGGCTTTACTGGGCTTTGTGTTTTGGCGGGGAAGACGAGCGTGTAGGGCTTCGTCGTGACGCCGGCGAGATTGGCGTGCAGTTTGTTCGCGGTGCTGTAATGGGCACGATCAGCGTCGATATTTGATACGGCCTGGACAGCAGCGCCGATCTTTTGCGTTACGGTGCCGCTGAGCTTGCCGCTACCGGGTGTCATGTTCAGGTTGAGCGCGAGTTCGATGTCTGGTTTGCCGGTGCGTTTGAAGAACAGCGTCGTGGCGCGAGTGGTCACACTGAAGCGGGCCACACCAGCGTTATCAAAGAAGCCTGGCGTGCTCAAGCTTACGCCATCGATCTTCAGACTGCTGGTGAAGCTTCCTTTGGTATCGAGCACGAGATTGCTGAGCAGTCCCACATTCGCCACGCCGGGCGTGGTGGCTCCACTCGGCAGTGCAAGTCCGTTGAAGGTGCCGACCAGCGAAGTTGTGAAAGGATTGGGGATGAACTTGGCGGTGAGCACCAGTCCTTCGGTGAAGGTGAAAGTCAGCTTGGGTAGTTCCAGCATCAGCGGCGTGATGCCGGTGCCTGCGGTATTACTGGCCAGCCAGCCGTCGAAGACATGGCCCATGCCGGGAGTTGCTGTGATGGTGAACGGCTTGCCCACTTCGCGGAAGCTCGTGCCCGCAAGGCCAGTGCTGACTGTGCCGGTTCCTGCTAGGATGACTTGCAGCGGCCTCGTGACTTTGAAGGTGCGGGCAAGCGACCTGATGTTGCCTTTGTAATCGGTGACTTTCACTTCGACCGTGTTCGTGCCGGTCACAGGCGTGATCGGTGCGGTGAACGAGGTGCTGTTGCCGCCGGGCGTGCCGAGCGTGGCCAGTGTAAACGCACCAGGAGGGCCGCCAGAGGTGACAAATCGATACTCCACCTGCCTCACTCCCTTGCCATCCGTGGCGGTGCCGATGAGATTCATGCTGCCACCTGTATTCACGCCGACGAGCGCATTTAAAGCAGGCGTAGTGAGAGTAATAGCGGGAAGAGTGATGTCCGTTGGCAGTGTGGCAGAGGGATCAATGATCGTAACTCGGGCCGTGACAGCGCTGCCGAGCACGGCACCGTTGGTGGGAGCGCTGAGCTTCACAAGAAAGGTTTCATTCGACTCCACCAGGGTATCTGTCTGCGTCAACACGTCGAAGGTCTTGCTCGACTCGCCATTGGCAAAAGTGAGCACTTGGACTTTGGCGGTATAGTCCTTGGTAACCGTCGCCAAGGCGGACGGAGCTACCGTTAGAATGCTGGTGGCAACCGTAACCGCGACCTCACCACTGGTGCTCTCGCTGCGGTTGATCGTGAGAGTGGCCATGCCGCCTTCTGTCACCGTGTAGCCGACGGGAGCAAAGGCGAGATTGCCACCAAAGGTATCCCCCGTGCCCTGGATGCTGAAATCATACGGGTTCTCATCACTGTCATCGTTGGCGATGCTCAGCGTCGCACTGCGCAGACCGACGGCACTGGGGACAAAGGTCACTTGGAAAGTCGTACCGCCACCTGCGGCTACGGGCGTGGTGGGCTGGACGTTGACGCTAAAGTCAGCTGCGTTCGTGCCGCTGATGGCGACCTTCGGTGTACCGGTGAGATTGACAGTTCCGCCGCCCGAGTTGGCGATGCTGAAGGAGCGCACGAGACTGCCACCGACCACATTGACATTGCCGAAGTCCGTGTGGTCGGCCACGCTCGGCATGCTGTCCCCATCGGTGACCTCCACGCTGTTGCCACTGACCACCATCTCAGGCGGAAACACAAAGGCCTGCACCTGCTCCACTAGGCCGGAGCTGCCGTTCTGGTAGCCATTCGTCGTGCGACCAAAGGCGCGGAGCTGGCCGCTGCTGGGCAGGCTCAGGCCAGTGAGTTGCCAGTTCGGCGTGCTGCCCACGCGGGTGGCGGTGCCGCCAAGCGGTGTGTAGCTGGTGCCACCATCGGTGCTCACTTCAAACGTCACCTGGGAGACATCGGGTGCACTGCCGCCACGAGTCCAGGTGACCTGGGTCGCGCTCGACACGCTCAGCGTCTGCGTCGCCGGATCATTGAGAAGCCGGGCAAACAAATTACGCCCAGTCCCACCCACGCTTGTGAAGTTGCCCCCGAGCAGAATCTTGCCGTCCGCCTGCACCGCCACGCTAGAGACGGTGCTGCTCGCATTGGGATTGAAACCCGTGTCGAGCGTGCCGTCGGCAGCCACCCGAGCGATGCAGTTGCGCCCCACCCCGCCCACGGTGGTGAAGTTGCCCCCGAGCAGAATCTTGCCGTCCGCCTGCACCGCCACAGAATTGACGTCGCTACCGCCGCCGCTCACATCGGGATTGAAGCTCGCATCGAGCGTGCCATTGGCTGCCACCCGCGCGATGGAGTTGCGCGCGGTCCCGCCCACGCTGGTGAAGTAACCCGCGAGCAGAATCTTGCCGTCCGCCTGCACCGCCACGCTAGAGATTCGGCCGTACGGATTGGGATAGAAGCCCGTATCGGGCGTGCCATTGGCAGCCACCCGCGCAATGCGGTTGCGCGCGGTGCCGCCCACGGTGGTGAAGTGGCCCCCGAGCAGAATCTTGCCATCCGCCTGTAACGCCACGCAATACACGGCGCTGTTTGCATTGGGATTAAAGCCCGTGTCAAGCATGCCATTGGAAGCCACCCGCGCGAAACGATTGCGGACGGTGCCACCCACAGTGGTGAAATCGCCCCCGAGCAGAATCTTGCCGTCCGCCTGTATCGCAACGCAATAGACGGTGCCGCTAGCATTGGGATTGAAGCTCGTATCAAGTGTGCCATCGGCAGCCACACGTGCGATGCGGTTGCGCCCGGCCCCGCCCAAGCTGGTGAAATTACCGCCGAGTAAAATCTGACCGTCCGGCTGCACCGCCAAACTATAGACGGTGTTGTTCGCATTGGGATTGAAGCCCGCATCGAGCGTGCCGTCGGCATTGAGCCGGGCGATGTTATTGCGTGGCTGGCCTAGCACCGAGGAGAAGCTCCCCGCGATGATGGTCTTGCCATCCGGCTGCACCGCCGTGGCATAAACGGTCGCGGAACCGCCGACGACATTGGCATCGAGCGAGTCCAGAGTGCCGGGCGGTGGCACGACCACAGTGGCCACCTGCACGGCGGCACCGCTGCTCAGCCCATTGGTGGTGACGACGGCATTCAAGGCCCCCAGCGTGAGCCCAGACAGGCTAGTAACGGTCAATGAAGTGCCCGTGGCGGCTGTGACGGTGCCGCTGCCTTCGGGCGTAAAGACAACGCTGTTGTTGCCTGGCGTCGCGGCGTCGAAGCCCGTGCCGGTGATGGTCACGGTGGTCGCTGACGTAATCAGATCGGCGGTGGATGCCGTGACGGTGGGTGGCGATATATATGTGTAGAGCGTGTTGGCCGAGTTGGTGCCGCCTGGGGTGCTGACTAGGACGCTTGCTCTGCCAGCCGCATGGGCTGGGCTGGTGGCAGTGATCTGCGTGTCATCGATTACGGTGAAGCTGGTCGCAGCCGTTCCGCCGAGCATCACGCCGGTGGCACCGGTAAAGCCCGTGCCGGTGATCGTCACGCTGGTGCCGCCGGCGGTGCTGCCGTTGTTAGGGGTGATCGCAGTGACAGTGAGGGCAGGCGTCATCAGGCTGCTGAAGCTGGCCACCTTTTCCACTAAGCCGGAGCTGCCGCCATAGTAGCCGCCGACGGTGCGACCACGGGCGCGGAGCTGACCACTGGTGGGCAGGGACAGGGCACCAAGCTGCCAGATTACGGTGCTGCCCAGGCGGGTGGCAGTACCCGCCAGGGGCGTGAAGCTGCTACCACCATCTGTGCTCAGTTCAAAGGTCACCTGCGAGACCTCCGGCGCGCTACCGCCACGGATCCAGGTCACCTGCGTGGTGTCCGGCGCGCTTAGCGTCTGTGTCGCGGGGTCATTGACCAGCCGCGCGAAGTACCTGCGAGGGGTGCCACCCACGGTGGTGAAGTCGCCCCCGAGCAGAATCTGGCCGTCCGCCTGCACCGCCACGCTAAAGACGTTGTTGGAGATGTGGCCCATATTGAGATTAAAGCCCGCATCGAGCGTGCCGTCGGCCGCCACCCGATAGACGGCGCCGCTCGCGTTGGGATTAAAGCCCAGATCAAGCGTGCCGTCGACAGCCACGCCTGCAATGCTGTTGCGTGCGGTGCCGCCGACGCTGGTAAATTGACCGTCGAGCAGAATATTGCCATCCATCTGCACTGTCACGCTATAGACAGGGCCACTCGCATTGGGATTGAAGCCCGTATCAAGCGTGCCGTCGGCAGCCACCCGAGCGATGTTGTTGCGCCCGGTCCCGCCAACGCTGGTGAATTGACCACCGAGCAGAATCTTACCATCCACCTGCACCACCACGCTATAGACGGTACCGCTCGCATTGAGGTTGAAGGCTGCGTCGAGCGTACCGTCGGCAGTCACTCGTGCGATGCGGTTGCGCGCGACCCCACCCACGCTGGAGAAATCACCACCGAGCAGAATCTTGCCATCCCCCTGCACCGCCACGCAATAGACGGGGCCACTCGCATTGGGATTGAAGCCCGCATCAAGCGTGCCATTGGCAGCCACCCCGGCAATGCGGTTGCGCCCCACCCCGCCCACACTGGTGAAGTTGCCCCCGAGCAAAATCTTGCCGTCCGCCTGCACCGCCACGCTATAGACAATGTTGTTCGCATTGGGATTGAAGTCCGAATCGAGCGTGCCGTCGGCATTGAGCCGGGCGATGTTATTGCGTGGCTGGCCTAGCACCGAGGAGAAGCTCCCCGCGATGATCGTCTTCCCATCTGGCTGCACCGCCGTGGCCATCACGTAGCTGCCGACGACATTGGCATTGAGCGTGTCCAGATCCACAGGCCCAGGCACGACCACGGAGGCCACCTGCACGGCGGCTCCGCTGTCGATGGCATTGGTGGTGACCACGGCATTCAATGCCCCCGGTGTGAGTCCGGATAGGCTGGTGACGGTCAATGAAGTGGCCGTGGCCGCAGTGACTGTGCCGCTGCCTGCTGGTGTGAAGACAATGGTGTTATTGCCCGGCGTCGCGGCGTCAAAGCCCGTGCCGTTGAGGGTCAGGGTGGTGGCGGTCGTCAGCAGCCTGGCCGAGGATGCCGTTAAGGTGGGTGGTGCCACATAGGTGTAGGGCACATACGCTGCATTGCTGCCGCTGGGGGTAGTCACCACCACGCTGACAGCTCCTGCTGCATGAGCAGGGGTAGTGGCGGTGATGCTGGTGTCGTTCACCACCACGACGCTCGTCGCGGAGGCACCGCCAAATGTGACAGCTGTAGCACCGGTGAAGCCCGTGCCAGTGAGCGTGACGCTGGTAATGCCGCCGGTGCTGCCGCGGGCGGGGGTGAGGTGAGTCAGGCTGACGGCTGGCGGTGCCAAACCGCTGAAGCTGGTCACGGCCTCCACCAGGCCGGAACTGCCGTTATAATTGCCACCGAGGGTGCGGCCACGGGCGCGGAGCTGGCCGCTGGTGGGCAGGGACAGTCCGGCAAGCTGCCAAGTGGCGGGACTGCCCACGTGGATGGCGGTACCAGCAAGAGAGGTATAGGTGGTGCCGCCATCCGTGCTCAGCTCAAAGGTGGTCTGCGAGATCTCTGGCGCACTGCCGCCTCGGGTCCAGGTCACCAAAGAGGTGTCCGGCGCACTCAGCGTCTGCGTCGCGGGGTCATTGAGCATCCGTGCGAAGAAGTTGCGTCCGGTTCCGCTCACGGTGGTGAATAGACCCCCAAGCAGAATCTTGCCATCCGCCTGCACCGCCACGCTGTAGATTCGGTTGTTCGCATTGGGATTGAAGCCCATATCGAGCGTGCCGTCGGCAGCCACCCGCGCAATGCGGTTGCGCGCGGCCCCTCCCACGCTGGTGAAGTTTCCCCCAAGCAGAATCTTGCCATCCGCCTGCACGGCTACGCTATAGATGAAGCTGCCCGCATCGGGATTAAAACCTATGTCCAGCGTGCCGTCGGCAGACACCCGCGCAATGTTACTGCGCGCGGTGCCGCCCACGCTGCTGAACGAGCCCCCCAGCAGAATCTTGCCGTCCGCCTGCACCGCCACGCTATTGACGTAGCCGTCCGGATTGGGATTGAAGCCCATATCGAGAGTGCCATCCGAAGCCACCCGCGCGATGTTGTTGCGCCCTGTCCCACTCACGCTGCTGAAGTAGCCCCCGAGCAGAATCTTGCCGTCCGCCTGCAGCACTACGCTGTAGATGGTGCTGTTCGCAGCGGGACTGAATCCCATATCGAGCGCACCGTCGGCAGCCACACGCGCAGAGTAGTTACGCTCGGCCCCTCCCACGCTGGTGAAGTTGCCCCCGAACAAAATCTTGCCATCCACCTGCACCGCCACGCTATAAACAGTGCTGCTCGCATTGGGATTGAAGCCCGGATCAACCGTGCCGTCGGAAGTCACCCTCGCAACGCGGTTGCGCCCGGTCCCGCCCACGCTGGTGAAGTTGCCCCCGAGCAGAATCTTGCCGTCCACTTGCACCGCCACGCTATAAACAATGTTGTTCGCATTGGGATCGAAGCCCGTGTCGAGCGTGCCGTCGGCATTAAGCCGGGCGATGTTGTTGCGCGGCTGGCCCAATACCGAGGAGAATAAGCCCGCGATGATGGTCTTCCCATCCGGCTGCACGGCGGTAGCCATCACGTAGCTGCCGACGACATTGGCATTGAGCGGGTCCAGATCCCCGGGTGCGGCCCGCAGGCTGCGCTGCGTGTTGACGAGAAGCGCAAGCGTGGTGGCAAGCAGGATGCCGACACGGGGGATCAGTGTATTCATGTAGTTAATCTACTTGGAAATTGCTTTTGAGGAGGCCGGGTCGAATTTGCCTTGGGCGTGAAGCGGAGATGGGGTGTGATGGGAGATGGGACA
>JAPLUM010000885.1 GCA_026397605.1 Verrucomicrobiota bacterium
TCTGGTTGGCGAGCGCACCGACGCGGTCAGTAGCATCAGGTTTGATGAGCACCCAGTTATGCGGCATGGCGTCTGGATTCTCGAAGATGAGGGAGAGTCGCTCGCCTGTTTTGGCGTGGAGTTCCTTTTGTGCGAACTGCATGCCGTTCGTGGTTTGGATGTGCAGCTCCCGTCCGGCTTCGCCCCTTTCCCATGGCACCGGCCGCATGGCGGCCACTGCGGGCATGACAGGCGCGGCGTGGTTGGTCTTGGCGATTTTCGTGTAGCCCGTGAAGGCGGTGAAAGGCTCGGCCAATGCGTGTGCGGTGAGGAAGACATCGTGTGCCCGGTCCTTTGTCACGCTGATGTGCAGATGAATCTGATTGGCAGGAAGAAGCTGCGGGATCTCGATGAACAGCGCCTTCCCGCCATCGAGCAGATGTGCGCTGCGAATCTCCAAGGGATCGTGCCCGATGGTGTTGGAATGGAGCACGGAGAACTCCGGCGAGCCATACGAGGCGCTGTAGTGATAGTTCCAGCACTGCGCGAAATGGGCCGCCGCTGTGCCCGCGATGCTGGCATTGAGTGGCACATTGAAGTGTAGCAAGACGCCGTTGTCCCGAGCTTCAAATCCCACTGGCACGGGCGTGCTGCCGCCGGTGAAACGCACGCGCTGGAAGCAGCCATCCTGCGGCGTGAAACTCACCCAGCCTTGCATGCCTGAGACATAGACGTGCCCGTCCCGCGCGTTGAATCTTCCGCCCTGCACGCCGGAGTCGAAGTTGCCGCTGATCTTCACGGCGGCGGCCTGCCATTGGTTGTTCACCTGCTGTCGCATCATCAGCCAGGCACTGCCGCTGCCGGTGGAGAGATGGATGAGGTTGCCATCGCCTTTTAGGGATGACCAAGACTCGCCGGTGACGAAGCATTGACCGCCCGAAGAGTTGTCCTCACCACGCGGCAGATAGAGCAGCGGCGGCTCGGGCGGTTGGCCGTTCTTTGGGCCATTAGCGCCGAAGTGGGCACCCTGGTTTTTCCCAAGCTCGATCTGACAGATCGCCGAGGCGGGTATCCAGTTGCCCTCCTGCTGGCTGGCGGTGACGAATCGCTCGTCGGGCGAAATGCCGATGCCGTTGGGATTGCGAAAACCGGTGCCGAGCACTTCGAGCTTGTCTGGCAGCGTGACGCGGCAGATGCCCTGATTTGCCGAAGCAAAATAGAAACGTCCCTCTCGATCACAATCCAGACCGGTGATGTAGGAATGACCGCCGGTATCGGTCACCATCGCATGGGTCGCGCACTCGTAGAAGTCGGCTTCATCATCGCCATTCAGGTCATGCAGGCACGTGATTTGATCGCGCCCTAGAACATAGATTTTATCCTTCACGATCTTCAGGCCGAGCGGCTGATGCAGACCGGTGGCGAAGCGTTTCCAGCGCACCATGCCGAGCCGTTCATCAATGCCACGGACCAGCCAGACCTCGCCGGTCATCGTGCAGATGGCCGCGCTGCCATCGCTGAAGAAATCGTGGCCACTGATGAAGAACAGCGTTCCGTAGGGATTCTGAAACGGGACGGTGATGGTGTCCGTGGCGAAGGGTGTTTGCGTGCCGAGCACGCCCCTTGTCTCGATCCACTGCGGCCACTGCGCCGGGCCGCCTTTTGTGATCTCAGTGAGTTCTTTGCCGTCCTCGCGCGCGGTCGTCAGATGCTCAGCGCCGTTGCGGGAGTAGGAGAAGACGACTTCTTTCCCATGTCGATAGAAGCCGTGATAGACGAGTGTGTTGTCCGCCTTCCCCGGCACAGCCTTCCCCACAACTTTCCCCACCAGCGCGCCGCCAGAACCGAAGCCGTGGCGTGCATCGCTCAGTTTGATAAAGCCGCCTTCCCATTTCACGGGGAAGGTGCAGGTCAGCGGATCAAAGCACGCGGCGCGGTCATCGAAGCGGACACACACGCCTTTCGGAATCGTGAGGCCGCCGCCCTTGAAGACGGTGCTGAACACGGTGCCGTAATCTGCTGCGGCCCAGCGCCCGTCCTTCCAGGTGTCTTTGTCGTTTTGATTTCCAAAGTGCCCCTGCTGGCCGCCATCCAGGCCGGGGAAGGCGGGCAGCAACTCGGGCATCGGCGTCTGCTTCATAAACTGCAACGCCTGCTTGCCGTAGTAGTCGAACACGCGCTCGCGATTCACGAAATGCTGCCAGTGGACGTTGTCGGCCTTGTTGAGCGGTGGCAGCTCTGGCGTAAAGACGGCGGGTTTTGGTGCTTTGACGACGGGCGCAGGAGCCTTGAGATCGTCGAAGTTCCAAAGCCCGATCGTGTTGTCCATCGGCAGGCGCGGTGCGTCGCCCTTGCGCGGTTCCATGACGCCACGGGAGAGACGCACATCGTCGATGATGCCGTCGCATCCAATGCTTCCCTCCACGAGGCGGCCAAACGCCAGGCCACCGGGCTTTGGAGATCCCTTGAGCGGCTGCACCGCTTTTTCCAAGACCTTCACGCCATCCACCCACAGCACGATTCGCTGTTCATCGACGCTGGTGAGGA
>JAPLUM010000762.1 GCA_026397605.1 Verrucomicrobiota bacterium
GGCGGCATCGAGGCTGGACGCGCAGCGCTTGCGCTAGCAGACAGGAGACTGCATCAGCAGTATTCTAACGAGGAGGCTCTTCATTTCTTTCGGCTCTGTCGCGGTGAGATGAGGGTGTCCGTCGAAGACTTGGCTAAGTGGATCAGGCAGGGTCTCGCAAATCAAGACGAGGAGCGTGTTACTGCATCGCTGCGGTTTCTCGCCTCAACGACCGACGACTATGCGAGTCGCGTAGCTGGTTTCCTCTGCGCGGAGACGAGGCGTTCTTTGACGGAACACCCAGTATTTGCATTGCTCTCAGATGAAAATCAAAATCGAGTCCGAGGCGCTTTTCAACTCGCTGATATGAGTGAGGCTCGCCGCGAGGGCATCGAGTATTCTCCACAAGGCAATACACCCCCAATTCATCCGCCTCCCGACGATGACGATGTTACTCCGATTTCCCTGCAAGAACTGGTCGAATGCTGGAATGGGCACGAAGCGGATGCAGTTCAGCAGTTTACCGTCTCGGGAATCTATCGCCCGCTTGTCTTCCCTGATGTGGCTAGTGATGCTGATTTGGGATCATTGCTCAGAGAAACCGATACCATCGCCGCCAAGGAAAACTGGTATCGTCTGCTGTGCCTTGGCTGTTCGATGAGCATTCCACTGGGACGAAAACCGGAAGCGCGAATCATTTCGTTTTGGCGTGACCGATTGAACGCCGAGTTCTGGGCGGAAACGATTCCAGCAACGCTGGAGGAGGCCAAATTGAGTGGTTACGATCAACGGCTTGATGCGTTCTTTGAGCGTATCATTCATCAATCCTTCCGTGACGAAAATGCCTCAGGTGAAGACGCGGACTTTTGGAGGCGAGTCTTTTACGATTTCAGGAAAATGCACTTTTATGTATTCAGGAATGATCTTCCTGCTGTGCTCCTCCAGTTGGCTAACGCGAACGATGTCGAGGGATCTGCGCTGATTTCATTCCTGCGATCAGGACAGATCCCCGTTGCGATGCAAATGCCGGGGATCGAGAGCTGGACAGGCGTCATTGGGCAAAGCATGTCCGCACCTTTGCTGTTTGTGATGCGCGAGCTCCGCCGTCTAAACGTCCTGCCACCAGACAGATTCGACAACGCCTGCTTCTACATGAACAGCCCGGCTCGACGTGTGGCTCACCGCTTGCGTTGGATCTCTGATGAGCAACGAAGAGATTACAGCTTGGGTAATCTCGTTTCACTCAGCGAAAGGATTTTCGACGAGGTCAGTCAGTGTGAATATGCGGAGGAACTGTTGCCACACTTTGACCTGCCTCTCCAGTGGTATGCTTCGCAGAATCTACGCTAAGTCTCTATTTCAACTCAAACCATCATGCCTATTCATCCTAACGACCGAGTCTATCATCCTGAGCACCCTGAGTATGGCTACGGGATCGTGAGACTGATTGAAGAAAGTGTGCTGAGTGATGAGCGCATTTGTCAGGTGGCCTTTGAGTGGGCACCGGGGTTGCTGGCGGTCGCGGAGGATGCTCTAAAGGTGGTTCCCAAGCTGGAGAGTGGGCGTGTGATCCAAGGGGACGAATGGAGTGGGCTTGAAGAGCTTCAAAGGCGGCTCGGGGCTGCGCTTGTGATGGCGGAGAACAGCCAATCTGCGGCATTCATTCGATCATTTACGATGCCCCTTCCTCACCAGGCATTCCTGCTGGAGAAGATTCTGGCCCATCGGCGTTTCGGGCATGTCATTGCTGACGATGTGGGGATGGGCAAAACCATCGAGGCAGGACTCATCATTGCGACTTTAAGGCAGCGTGACCCGCAATGCCGTGTGCTGGTGCTCTGTCCGGCTGGCGTGGTGCTCCAATGGCAGGATGAGATGGATGAGCATTTCGGATTAACTTTTAGCATTGCCGGGCGTGACTTTACTGCGGATCGGGCCGCGAACTGGACATCGCACACGCTGGTATTGGCCTCGCTCGACACGCTGAAGCAAGAACGGCTGAGGGACACTCTGAAGTCAGCGCCGCCGTTCGATCTTGTCGTCTGTGATGAGGCGCATCGACTGACGGCTCGTCGGGAGTTCTTGAGCAACGATCTTTATCGAACCCAGAACTACCGCTTTGTGGAATGGCTGGTTCAAGAACGGGTGGTGAACTGGGAACTGAGTGGCGATGGGAGTCCACGCTCTCCAAGGCTGGTGCTGATGAGTGCCACGCCTCATCAGGGCGATGATCTACGTTTTGCCTACCTGCTACAGCTTGCCCGGCCCGATAAGATCGAGGCCGAGACCGCTGTCGAACCGGGTGGAGCTCTCACAGACATAACGACTCTGGAGGAATGCTTGACTCGCACAGCCAAGAAGCGTGCGGTGGATTGGTCTGGTAAGTCGATCTTTCTCGGCCACGAAACGAGGACGCTGGATGTGCCATTAACGGTAAACGAAAAGACTGCCCTGCAACGCTTGGCTCGATACGTGCAAAGTGAGATGGTCTTCAAGGAATCGAAAGGAGAAGCCTTGGTCCGTGCCCTTGCGATGCACACGTTTCAAAAGATTGCAGCGAGTAGCTGGGCTGCGCTCAAGTCAGCACTCGCGTCACGACTGGAGAAGGCTGGAGGCGGGAAGGGTGCGGTGGAACCTGGGGAAGAGGCCGCGTCGATGGCTGAAGACTATGACTTTCTTGGGGGCGTCTCGGAAAGTGCCGCTCTGGACGATGTTCTCAAAACGGTGTCTGCCATTGAGTCTGATAGCAAATGGCAGACCTTTCAGGATCTGATCCGCCCTGGTGGAGCTTTCCGTGAAGACGGTGATCGGATACTGATTTTCACTCAGTATCGTGTTACGCAGAGTTGGCTGGCGGAGCAGCTGAAGGCGGCTGGCGAGAAGGTCATGCAGATTCATGGTGGACTAAATCTTGATGAGCGTAAAGCACAGCGGATCGCCTTCGAGAGTGAGGGCACTGTTTTGATTTCGACCGAGGCCGGGAGTGAAGGCGCAAACCTACATCGCCAATGTCATCTAATGGTGAACTACGATTTGCCGTGGAATCCCATGCGACTACTACAGCGGATTGGCCGGTTGGATCGCTATGGTCAAAAGCACAGGGTAAAGGTCGCCAATTTGAAAGCCCCCGAAAGCTGGGATGCCATGATCTCACAGAAGATCGAAGCCAAACTCGCCACCGTGCAGGCTAGTATGGGATTAGTCGCAGATGAGGACTATCGCACGATGATCCTTGGAAGCATCCATGAGGCTATCAGCGTGCCGGAAATCATTAAAGCCTGTGCCTGGAGCACGAACGAGAGAACGATGGATGAATCGGTTGATGAGGCTGTGCAAACACTGCTGAGCCGCAAGTCGTCGCTGGACAGCCTGTTCCGGGAATCTCTTGGGATGCCGGAGAACTATGGGCAGGGGTCGCCAAACCTGACCTCAGACGCATTCCGGCAAGTGTTTGCATGGGCCGCAGCAGGACACGGAACGGTGCTACGTGAGACTCGGACATCCGACAACAAGTTCCTCAAAGGGGTTTATCACTTTACCTTGCCGGAAGCGTTTCGAGGTGGTCTGCGTCCAAGTCGGGAATGCCATCTTGTTTTTGATCGCGATCAGTTCGCTGAGGTAAGGAACACAAGCCTCGGGCGTGTCCGAGGACAAGAGATCAAGCCAACACTTGCCGGATTTGGCGACGCCGTGACGGACTGGTTTTTTAAAGGAGCCCTTCAGGCTTCAGACGGAAGTTCGTGTTATTCCGCGAAGCGTCCCGAAACAGCCTGTGAAGCAGAAACGTGGTGGATCGTATTTGCAGCTCGCTGGAAGGGGCGAGGCGCATGGGCTGGGCCGGATTCAAATGTCATCTGCGCTCTAGATGGCAGCGGCAATCTCCTGCGGGTTGTCGAAGCTAGTGATGCAATCCGCTCCCTACAAACAATTCAGGTGGGGAGTCCATCCCACGCAGGAATGACAATCCCCAACCTAATTCAGGCCCAAGACGAATGTCGCAAAGTTCTCCGCAACATGGTGGACCCTAAAACACACGGCAAGACTTTGAGCCTTCAACCTCTCTGCTTCGTGTCCTTTCATTAAATGGATCTTCTCGTTTTCAATGAAACATTGCCGATCTTCGACCTAACCGCTGAAGGATGGCATCGGCCTCAGGCCTTTGGCTGGCTGGATCAGTCAGGAAATCTCTACCGCAGTCGAGTATGGGGAACCGCCAGACTGCCTTCGGCTTTGGGTCCTCTGGGAATCGGGTGATGAAGTGCTCGGCAGCTTTGCGCATGACCTCCGAGAGTGACCAGTCCTGCTGCTTGGCGATCACTTTGAGCCGCTGATAGAGCGGGTCGGGGAGCTGGATTTGGGTCCGTGTCATGCTGTCTTTGATACATCAGATGATGCACTGCCGTCAAATTGTCAGCGGTAGGATGGGATCTTTAATGTAACGAATTCAGCGAGTGACAGGGCTCGCAGTCTCCATCACTCCAACCTTACAAAACCTGTCCCACAAAAGGACAGCTGATTTAGCGCTCATTTGTGTCGGTGAACTGCGTTAACTACACCACCCAATGATACCGCACTCCGAACTCCTTCAACTCAAGCGCTGGAACTAGCCCAGCCTTTTCTAAACTCTCGCGTCTCTCCACTCTCTTGCGATGTAAAACATCAACCTTCCTCCATGAAAACGATCCTCCTCACTCTTCTCCTCTCGGCACTGCAACTGACTGCTGCTGATCCTTTGCTCGAAAAATGCGAGGTCTTCCCTCCCGGCTTGAACGGCATCGCTCGGTATCGGATCCCCGGTGTTGTTGTGACGCCAAAGGGCACCGTGTTGGCCTATGCCGAGGCGCGGAAGAACGGCAGCTCCGACTGGGGCGAGATCGAGATCCATTTGCGCCGCTCCATTGATGGCGGGAAAACTTGGGGCGACTCCCAACACATCGCGCATCACGGCTCTCGGCTCGAAGGCAACCCACGCAAAGCCGCAGGCGGTGAGCGTGAGCAAACAGTGAACAATCCCGTCGCCATCGTCGATCGTGAGACGGGAGCCATCGAGTTTCTCTACTGCATCAACTACGCCCGTTGCTACTCCATGCGCAGCACCGATGACGGTGTCAGCTGGAGTGCGCCTGTGGACATCACGGCCTCGTTTGAGCCGTTCCGTGCGAAGTATGATTGGAAAGTCATCGCCACCGGGCCAGGGCACGGCATTCAGATCAAGAGCGGTCGTCTCGTGGTGCCCATCTGGATCGCCTATGGCAAGGAAGGCGATCATGCGCCTTCTGCGGCTGGCACCATTTATAGCGATGACCATGGCAAGACCTGGCAAGCTGGCGATCTCTGCCTGCCGAACGAGGGCGACTTTGGCAATCCCAATGAAACAATGATCACCAAACTCTCCGATGGCCGCGTGATGCTCATCTCACGCAGTGTATCGAAAGCGAATCGCAAACTCGTCACCACCAGCCCCGATGGTGTCAAAGGCTGGACCACGCCCGTCTTCCACGGCCAACTCTGGGAACCGATCTGCATGGCCAGCATCGTCGCCCATCCATCCAAGCCCGGCACGCTCATCTACTCCAACCCACACACCCTCAAGCTCGACAAGGACGGCAAAGAAGTCCCCGCAGGCCGAGGCAAACGCGAAAACCTCTGCATCAAACTCAGCCACGACGATGGCAAGACTTGGCCCATCAACAAAGTCCTCGACCCCGGCAAAGCCGCCTACTCCGATCTCGGCGTGCTGCCAGACGGCACAGTGCTCTGTCTTTACGAAGCCGACACCAACATCGTCTGCTCGCGCTTCAATCTTGACTGGATCACCACGCCATGAGTCTTTTGCACGGCGAGAGAGGGGAGATGCGCAAGAGGATGAGTTCCATCTGCCTTGCTCTGTTTGCTCTTCTTTGGATCAGCAGACTCAACGCCGCTGATGGCCTGCTGCTCGATCTCATCGTGCCACCCGGAGAGAAGGATCGCTTTCAGCATGCGGAGTTCTCCTGTTGGATCGCGGATGCTTCGAAGCCAGTTAAAGCGGTCATCATTCATCAGCACGGCTGCACCAATGCCGCGCCGGACAAGCATCCACCGATCACGGGCGATTGGCACTGGCGGGCGCTGGCGCGAAAGCACGACGCCGCGCTGCTTGTGCCGATGTATCATGTGGCGAAGAACTGTGATGAATGGAACGACCCCGACAGCGGCTCCGAACGTGCGCTTTTCGCGGCACTGGAGGACTTTTCGCGCCGCTTCGGTCGTGCGGAGATGAAAGATGCGCCCTGGATTCTGTGGGGACACTCCGGCGGTTCAAGCTGGTCCGCGCAGATGATCCTGCGCCATCCGAAGCGCGTGCTGGCAGCCTCATTTCGCGGTGGATGCCACAAGCAGTTCGGTGACCCAGAGTTTCGAGCCAAGTTTGGCCCCATCGCCCGCGATCTGCCGCTGCTGTTCGTTTGGGGAAAGCGAGAGTCCACGCCACCATCGACCCATTTCGTTTCGTGGGGGCCGATGAACACGATGTATCGTGAATTGCGTGAGCAACGCGGCAAAGTCTGCCGCGTTATTGATCCACGCTCCGAGCATGGCTGCGACGATTCGCGGCTGATGAGCATCAACTTTTTCGACACCGTGCTTGCAGGCCAGGCCAGCGCCGAGCCTTCCACGGATGCTTCCGTCCCATGGTGGCCCAACGATTCCTTCGACTTGCTGTGGCAGGAGTTTTCCGAGCATGGCACACTGAGGCCAAAGTCTCCGCCACTCCACGCACCTTCGCTCACAGCCAAACGCGATGCGACGGGCATTCATCTCGAATGGCGCATCGTTCCAAACTTGGATGGTGGCTTGCGAGCGATTCGCCTTCATCGCGATGGCAAGCTATGGAAGGAGATCGGCATTGATGAAAACGCCTTTCTCGCTACCAGCCGCGATTCGGCTCCTGAGGAACTGCGTGCCCACAGCCTCGTGGATGAATCCACCGAATCGCACAGTTACACACTGACTTTCCTCGACGTCGGCGGCAACGAATCGCCGCCCAGTGTAGCCGTGCGCGTGCCTTAGCTTTGAATCATGAAATCACTCGTCACTCTAGCCACCTTCCTCGTCTTCACTTCGCTAGCGCGTGCTGAACCCATCCAGACAGACATCTGCATCTACGGCGGCACCTCGGGAGGAGTCGCGGCAGCAGTGCAGGCGGCGCGCATGGGGAGGAAGGTCGTGATTGCGGAACCTGGAAAGCATCTCGGTGGCATGACAAGCGGAGGTATTAGCGCAGTGGATATTGGTGATCCGCGCACCGTGGGTGGCATTGCGAGGGAGTATTTCTCCAGGCTGGTCGGCAGCTACGGCAAGAAGCTGGAATGGGACAAGCCTTTCAGCGGCAACGGAGGGCCGGCAACAGGCGGGGCTTACTCGATTGAGCCGCATGTCGCCGAGCAAGTCTTCAACGACATGGCGCAAGAGGCCGGGGTGGAGGTTCGCTTTGAGGCGCGGCTGACCACGGTGAAGAAAGACGGCGCTCGCATCACGGAGTTTGTCACGGACGACGGCACGATTTTTCGCGCAAAGATGTTTATCGATGCCACCTACGAGGGCGATCTGATGGCAAAGGCCGGAGTGAGCTACACGCTCATGCGCGAGGGCAACGCAGAGTATGGCGAGACCTACAACGGCATCCACTACACGGCGAAATACACCCCACGCACCGGACATCTGATGCCCGGTGCGAATGGCCGTGTGAAAGGCGGCCAAGGCGTGTGGGACCGCGATTTCCCGCTCGATCCCTATGTGGTGAAAGGCGATCCAAAAAGTGGACTGCTGCCTTTGCTCAATGAAGGCGAACCCGGCAAACCCGGTGATCCAGCGCCCGGCGTGCAGGCCTACTGTTACCGGCTTTGCCTGAGCACGGCGGCGGATCGCCTACCCATCGCACCGCCGCCAGACTACGACGCGCAGCGTTATGAGATCGTCGCGCGCTTCATCGAGGCCTGTCTAGCGAATGGCGATGACATGGACCTGCGCTGGTTTTCAAAGTACGACGAACTGCCGAATCAAAAGTGGGACTTCAATACGGCGACCTTTGGCGGCAATCTGCCCGGTGCGAGCCACGAATGGCCCGAGGCCAGCTACGCTCGCCGGGTGGAGATCGCGAAGGAGCACGAGAACTACCACCGTGGTCTTTTTCATTTTCTCGCCACCGACCCGCGCGTGCCCGAGAAGGTGCGCGAAGATGTGAAACACTTCGGTCTGCCCAAGGATGAGTTCATCAACAACGGCGGCTGGCCGCATCAACTCTACATCCGCGAGGTGCGGCGCATGGTCAGCGACCTCGTGCTCACGGAGCATCACACCCATGGCAAACAGGTGGCTTCACACTCGATCGGCCTCGGCTCCTATGGCACCGACACGCACGAAGTCCGCCGCATTGTGAAGGACGGCGTCGTCACCCGCGAAGGCAAGACGGCCGGCGGACGCGGTGGATTCGGCCCGTATCAGATCGGTTACGGAGCCATCGTCCCGAAGGCTGGCGAAGGTGAAAACCTGCTCGTCACTTTCGCACTCTCCGCCAGCCACACCGCCTTCAGCAGCATCCGGATGGAGCCAGTTTTCATGGTCACCAGCCAAAGTGCCGCCACCGCAGCATGTATCTCGATTGATGATGAATCGCCAGTGCAGCAAGTGAATCAGACGAAGCTGCGCACCCGACTCCTCAAGGATGGTCAAGTGCTCGAAGCCAAGAAACCAGCCACAACTAAAAAGCCAAAAACCGCTTCAACGTCGAACAGATAACCATACACTAATCACTAAAGCAGTAGGCAAAAGAATGGGGGCAGAATGATCTTCATTCTGCAACGACTCAATAATCCGCTCAAATAACCATCCTGCTTTCAAAGCCATGACAACCGCTTGATGTTTTCTCCGAAGGCAAAAGACAAATCTTAATTTTGCGGCATCGTCCCAGACATGTTGCGTCTACTCGCTCTCTTCTTTCTCACCTGTCACTCGGCTTTAAACGCTGGGGATTTGTTGGTCTATCCGTCCATCCCAGGACTTCTCGCCTCGGCGCATTATCAGGTGCGTGTGCGGCCTGCCAAGGATGGCGCTGAGTGGCGCACGGCGTATGCCTGTGAGACGACCTGCAAAGTCATCAAAAAAGATACGGACGCCTACTTCGATCACCTCGCAGGCTGGACCCATGCCTATGTGAACTTTGAAATGACCAGTGCGGTCGAGGTCGAGATCACTCGTGCCGATGGCCAAGCAATTCGCAGCGCTGCGGTGCATCCAAAGCGCAAAGCTTCTGCCTGCTCCGTGAAGAATGGCAAAGTCATCGTGAAGCTGGATCGGGCCTGCCTGGTCACGGTGGACATTGATGGTCAGATGGATGGTCAAGATACTGGTAAGGGCTACGACGGGCCACCCATCCACACGCTTTCTCTCTTTGCCAATCCGCCGCTCCAAGGTAAACCCAAGCAAGGCGACCCAGACGTACAGACTGTCAATCCAGGTGAGAAACCACCCACCGATGGCCCATGGTCCACTCTCTACTTTTTGCCAGGCGTGCATGACATCGGCTTGGCGTATCCGCTCCGAACGGACTGCAACTACTACATTCCCGGAGACGCCATCGTGTATGGAACGCTCTCCAATCGTGAGTGGGGTAAGGGCAAAAATATCCGCATCTTCGGTCATGGCACCTTGTCGGGAGCTCGCCTCAAACACCCGGAGTATGCAAGGCCAAAAGTCTCGGAAAAAAATCACGGCTTATATCGCCCCATCGAGATCGTCGGCACCACGGATACCCGCGTGGAGGGCATCACGATCGCCGACTCGGCCACGCACTCTCTCATGCTGGTGCATCCCCATGAGCCGGATCATCCCAACGAGGTTAAGTGGTCCAAGATCTTCACCTGGCGTGCCAATGGAGATGGCATCAATCCCTTCGGGAACACGCTCATCGAAGACTGCTTCATCCGCACCCAGGATGACTCCCTTTACGTCAACGGCCTCGGCATCCGCCGTTGTGTGCTCTGGAATGATGCCAACGGTTCTTCCTTTGTGCTGTCCAGCGTTTCAAGCCTAGGCGACCAAAAACTCATCGTGGAGGATTGTGACGTCATCTACTCCCGTGCTCAATGGCATCACTGGAGCGGCGGTCGTGTCTTTAACATCCGCGCAGAGAATGACGGCCCAGGTGGCAGCGGAGTGATCTTTCGTAACATTCGCATCGAAGA
>JAPLUM010000198.1 GCA_026397605.1 Verrucomicrobiota bacterium
TTGCTGCCGGAGTTTACGGCATCTGCGTAGCCACCGCCGAGAAAGCTAGCAAACTCCTCACAATAAGCGGTTTCCTCACGTCCTGCGTAGATGACAGCACCGCCAAAAAGACGTTCCTGTTTGAATAAGTTTTTGACCGCCCGTTCTTCATCACGACCGATGTGACGACGACGAGGCCAAGGCATCCGTCGTGTTACTGGGCCGCCGTGCACTGCGGGTGGTTTCCTCAGCAGCGCCTTCACGGTTTCCGTGCTAGCGCCAAAATGAGCTAAGCCAGTAACCACCAAATCACGAAGCCATGTGCTGGGTGGTGGATCGCCTCTGCTGGGAATAAACACAGGGGTGGCAAGATTGGTCTGACACTTTCTCTCATCAAAAGTGCGGGTCGTTATTCCACTAAATACCTCAGGAACAGCCACTAGAGGCAGCGCGACTTCCTTTCCCAAAATGGCCGATTGATACATGGCCATGACAACCTCAAAGGAAACCATTGCCTCAGACGCGCCGATGGGTAGAGCCTGACGATTCTTGATCGCAGTTGCGATCTCACGATAAAGCAAAGTATGCGCAGGTAATTCCCCATGAGGTGCTGAACCTCTACCCAAAAAAGCGCCACAAATTCTTTTAACAAAGGATGCTTTATTGCTTGGGAATTTCTGCTCAAGCAATTTTGTCCATGTCTTTTGTCCCTCACTGTTCTTGTGACGGAAAGCGCCCCCAAACTCAACGCTTCCGTTGCTGCCTTCGACACGGAATCGGCCAGCCAAACCTGATGAATTCACGGTTCCACAGCAGCGCATCATTTGCCCGCCTTCAAACATGATTTCACCATCCACCAAATCCTCTGATTCAATCTTGGTGAACCGCCGGTCCATGGTTGCCTTAACCGACTTTGGACGGCCCAACAGAAGAATCATGAGGTCCAACTCATGGATCATTTGCGTGATTAATGCACCCCCGCCTGCAACGCCCAAAGAACCCCACCATGACGCAGCCGCCGCAGATGAAGGCACTTGACTGTGTCTTTCAATCGTGCCGAGCTCGAGTGCGCCCAGTGAGCCCTCTTTGACGAGCCATTGCAGCTTTCGGAATGCCGGAACAAACCTCAACTGGTGGGAGATCGAAAGACGCCCAGGAAACTGACGATCAGCCTTCATGATTCGTGCCGCGCTTTCGAGAGAATGCGCCATTGGTTTTTCACAGAGCACGTATTTTCCAGCCTCAAGGGCTAAGACAACCGCTTCTTCATGGGCGCTTGGGGGCGTTGTTATCGCAACGAGATCGATCTCAGGATCTGCAATCAAGTCCTTTGCGGTGGAATAGTGTTTAGATACTCCATAACTCTCACAAAATGAGGCGAGCCTAGCAGAGTCAATATCAGCGACAGCGGTCAAAGACATTTCTCCGCCTGCAATCCGCAGACTCTTAGCGTGCTCTTGAGCGATTAATCCCGTTCCGATGATTCCAATTCTGATCATTTTATAATTTTAAACTAAATTTTCCGCTGTCTCAGGAAGTCAGGGACTTCTTGCAGACGGCTAACGAGATACTCATGAACCTTCAAGCTATCGGGAATAACCAAGAGCGAGCTTTGCCCTAATGGAGTCTTCCGCATCAACCCCAGTTTGAGTAACTCCTCACCAGCCTCGATGAACCGATAAGGCTCGCGTGACTGACGTAACCCAATCATTTCACGCTCAACACCCTCATTATCAATGAATCGCAGGCGGTCGCGGGTTTCTGGATGGTAGGCGAAAGGGCTATTTGCTGCATCTTCTGCGGTGTGAAAAAGGGTGTAATATAGCGAAGATACGCCGAACAAAATCACCGTGGCTCTTTTTTCCAGCATTTTATCATAGGGTGTGCCACGACCGCAGGGCGTTTCGTTTTTGTGGTGACCCGAACATATCCATTCAGCTAGCGGCCCACTCGCGGCAAGGGAATGGGTTGAATGAATACTCCGAACTACTCCAGGAAGTTGGCGAAACATCTCGGTTAATACGCCTACCTGCGAAGGCGTTTTTTGAGCATCATAGACAGGAGCCAGAGCGGCTTGCGTTTCAGGGTAACAATAGGAATGCGTTGGCAACACCAGCGTACCACACCTTTCAGAAAGCGCCTTGATGAGATCCATCCCTCCACCGGTTAAATGCCCGCAAGATGCCAGTGAAGAGTGAACCATGAGCACTTCTGGCAAACCCGCCAGAGCTTCATCTAAAGCAGAACGAAGACGACGTGGCCGAATCCTGTAGAATAGACGGCGATACGTCTTTTTTACCAACCCTTTTAATGCCTGCCGATTCAACATGACGCCAAAAACTATGGAGAACCTTATTTGCGTAAAAACAACCGTCGGAACCTTGCTATCGGGCTAATAAGCTTAATAAATTTTTCAGCCATAAAGTAGCTTTTTTCTTCTGTTCCAAACTCTTGATGCGCGCGAACTGGCAGATCGAGTATTTTCTGAAATTCACTTTCGGTCCAACCTAATTTTTTGGCGACATATCGCCGATCCGAATCATGTCGCTCAGGCTCATACGTGGGCTTTGCCAATTCAGCCAGCGCGTCTTCACGAGTTAGTTCACCATTACAAATGAGGTTGGATAAATGGGCCTTACGTTTGTCGATTCCGAATCTCATTGGCAGGATGCACCCCTGATAGAAACGAGTGAAAACAGATTCATAGTGTTTTCCGCCATAATCCTGCCAGCCCAATTCACGCTTTAAAAGCTCTTTCGTCTGTAACTTCGAGTAAGGCATCATCTGCAGAATCTCGACAAGCTCTATCATGCGAACTTTCTGATAATACATTCGCTGAAAGACACCTAGTTTTGGCAGATGTTTCATTGGCAGCTCCCCAAAGGCTTGATGGATTCCGCGAATATTGCCCAAGTCTCCTTTTCGGTAAATCCATTTGCTGGGTAGAATACCTTCCGTAGCGAAGTTATTGCCCGAGAAAATGTATTTTATATTGTGCTTTGCGGCGATCTGGTGAAGCGCCCCAAAAATCATGTGGTCTGTAGGCACCTCAAGATCAACTACTCCTGCCTTGAAATAAGCTCTTTGTAGATCCCTGAACTCAGGCCAATCCATCACAAAAGTGTGTAGCTTGAAATCTAATCGTTTAAGGATTTGCTCAATATTGCTAACAGCAAGTTCATCGTTCCAGCCATTGTCGAAATGAACGACGAGAGGACGAAGATTCCAGCTTTTAGCCAGGTAGGCCATGTAGGAACTATCGACTCCACCACTCAGGCCCAGGATACAATCAAAGGGTCTGCCGTGACCGGCTCTGCGAATTTTGCCCAGGGTTTCCTCCAAGAGAGCAGCCAAACCAGCCTCATCGGGACGTGCAGCCAAATAGTTCTGATACTCGTGGAACCAATTGCAGACACCTTCCGCATCAAAGGTGATGTCTGGATCTGTATTATCCATGACCGTCTTGGTGCAGACTTGCAGCTTCTCTGGAGACACGAAAAAGGTCGCAGGATGCATGGTTGGAGCTTGATTCTCTTCTGCTTTCACATTCATAAGTGACTCCAAAATTCAGACATCAGTTCATCTTCGGAAGGATAGTTGATCAAAACCCCCTCCGCCCGTTTGGCATAAACAAACAGGCTACCAGCAGCCACGGCACTACAACCCGACTGTTTCACAGCCAAGCGGAAATCTTTCAAATCACGGGCACCACCATGAGCAATGACAGGAACGTCCATCTTTGAGGCCACGGAAGTCAAAAGTGGAAGATCGAAACCGTGAAAAGTGCCTTCCTTGTGAATGGCGGTCAGAAAGATCTCACCCGCCCCCATCGAAACGGACTCCTGCGCGACTTGAAGTGGCGTTTTTCCAGTGTTTTCACGCCCGCCTCTGATCCACGTCCGAGAAGCCCCAAACAAAGAAGTTTTCACATCAATCGAAACCACAACACTCTGGGAACCAAACTGTTGGGTTAATTCGCGTATGAGATGAGGCCTGCGAATGGCCGCAGTGTTTAGGACTAATTTTTCCACACCAAGCTGCAGGAGTTTGCGAGCATCCTCCAAGGACTGGATTCCACCACCGTAGGCGACTGGCATGAAGGCCTCACTCACGATGTCTTCAATATAATCAAAGGAAATGCTGCCACGGCGCTCGGCACTGATATCCAGGACAATGAGCTCATCTACCTGCTTCCGATTGAAGATCCGAACCGCGTTGATGGGATCACCAATGTAGCGTGGTTTGCGAAATTGAACGGTCTTAACAAGCGCACCTTCATCAAGAAGCAACACGGGAATGACTCGAATACGACGCATAGAAAGGGGTCAAACTTCCGTGAAGTTCTTTAGCAACTGAAGCCCGAAGTCATGACTCTTCTCAGGATGAAATTGAAACCCAAAAACGTTTCCCTGCTGTATGCCTGAAGCAAACTCATATCCATGATTGGCGACACAAGTCACCGTTTCAGGTGACTGGCAGACAAAGTGATAAGAGTGAACATAATAGAATCTGGACTTTGCTGGCAACCCATCCATCAAACCTGGTCGGCATGGCGTCGTCTCAGCCCATCCCATGTGGGGCACTTTCAACTCAGGTGATAGTCTCGAACGATCAAAAGCAACAGTCTTCATATCGACCCAGCCCAGCCCTTCGCAGTCGCCCTCTTCGCTGTGCTTTCCGAGCAGCTGTGCGCCGAGGCAAATACCCAGGACGGGAATTTTTTGGCCCTGCACCTGCTCATTCAAAACATCCACAAGGCCAAGCTCATGCAGACGGGCCATGGCAAAAGCAAAGTGGCCGACTCCGGGTAGGATCAGCTTGGATGCAG
Organism: Verrucomicrobiota bacterium; assembly: GCA_026397605.1. GTDB lineage: Bacteria > Verrucomicrobiota > Verrucomicrobiia > Verrucomicrobiales > Verrucomicrobiaceae > Prosthecobacter. The sequence continues at coordinate 4,808 of JAPLUM010000198.1, forward strand.
CCTTCAAATCTTCCTTGCGTCCGCTGATCTGAGCATTGACGCCGATACGCTGAAGCATGTTCTGAATAGAACGTAAGTTTCCAAGGCCATAGTCAACGATGTTGATCATGAATGTATCGCAATCACAAGGTTACTTGCTTTCAAAAAGCCAATGACGCAGCCGATCACGCTCATGACTCCATGAGTGTTTCTTGAGTGCTTCTTCATAACCTGCTTCGCCGAACTGCTTGGCAAAAGCACCGACTTCAAGGAATGCCTGTGCCATCGCTTTAGAATCACCTTCATCCACAAGCAATCCCGTCTTTCCTTCGATGACAGCTTCCGGTATTCCTGCGTGCCGTGTGCTTACCACAGCCATACCGTGAGCCATCGCTTCCTGAATCGCTGCAGGCAATCCCTCTTCATCCCCAGTTTCAGGGTTCGTGATACTATGCTGAACGAAAATACCACATTTACGGACCAACTCTTTTTTCAACTCTTCAGAGGCAAATCCATGCAGCCTAACTTGGGCATTTAATCCACAGGCGTTCACAAATTCAACCGCAGCAGGATACAGGGGACCGTCACCGATGTAGTCCAGGCTAAGATTTGGATTCTTTTGACAAGCCAGACGGAAGGCTTCTAGCAAGTAAATGGGGCCTTTTTTAGAGACCATTCGTCCAATAGCGAGCATGCGCCTGTCGGAATCCGCATCACGCAAGGGGATGGACGAGGGCACATTAACCCCTCCAAAGTTGACATGAACTTTATCTGCTGAGAATCCTAGCTGGATGAGTCGTTGCCGATGAAACTCACTACGAGTTAAAATCGCCTGAGCGGATGAGTAAGCAGAAAGTTTCCGAACCATTTCAGGATCACGGAGTTTTTCACTCACGTCATAACCGTGTCCCTGAACAACGTAAGGCATCCTGAGTCGATTCATCAAAGGCACGAAGGGAAGAAATTGGTCAAGGTACTCACCAAGAACGACACCTATGTTGTGGCGTTTGAAAAACGCCTCCACCTCACGGTCTCTCAGTTTCCCAAGATCAAAACCCAAATGCCTTGCGATTCGCGTGCTTTTCCTCGACTTCCACTGTTCAAAAAGCAATGCAGGGCATTCCGCAGGCCACAAATTTGCCAGGGGAGCCGCCCCATAATTGCCGAGAGCAACCGTTTTACCAGGATGCAAATTGCTAAGATGCAGATGGATAAACGACGCACCTAAGTCGTCTGAAAAAACTGCGAGATTCCTGTGCATTACGAAGGGTTAGCTGTGTTGATTGGTAAGGTTAATAGGTCAGCGCCAATACCTTTGTACCAAGGCACTGACGATTTCTTTGTTCATTTCGGCTTCCAGGTGATCGCTATCATCATTTTATTCACCCTTCCATTTTGCAGCCAAGGGAAGTCGTAACCATTGTGATATTTTAAACCTCACCATCACTTTTTGATTTTGAAAATTAATATATCACTTCTCCCATGCACCTCATAATCAAAGGGTTCCAAAGCTTTAAAAATTGCCTTAGCACATCCAGGAATAAAACGATCATGTGGCTCAACGATCAAAACTCGAACACGACTTAGCCATGAATCGACTGAAGGCGAAGAAAACAGTCTTTTTTCAGCACCCTCAACATCAATTTTGAGAATATCGATCATACCGAGATTTTGCTGATCAAAGATTTCATTCAGAGTAAGTCCAGGAACTGATCCAGATTCGGAAGTGCCAACTTCGCGCACAGAACGGCCTGTAGTATTCGAATTTGAATCAACAATGGTCACACTTGCACTGCTATCCCACACAGCTGCATTTATAGTGCAAATATTGGGGTATTGCTCAGTGTTCGCCTTTAGCAGTTTGTAATTATCCGCATCTGGCTCAATTGCTGTTATTTTACTCGTTGGAAATTTCAAACTGAAGTAAAGCGAAGCGCTACCAATATGAGCTCCGCAATCAACAATCGTCGTTGGAACATCAATGCCTAAGAAGTCGGTGTCCAAGCTTTCAGTTTGAAAAATCTCGCGAAAAGCAAACTGATCCATAGTGCCCGTTCTCAATTGAAACTGAGACCTACCAATTGGAAGATTTGCAGGGTCTGTAGAATTTAAAGCAAACGCAAGTTTTAGGGATTCACTCTTGTTTAAGAATTTCCGAAAGCGAAAAGACATATCAAGGGTATGAACCCACTTAAAGGCAGGTGTTGTTATTTGCCGAAAAAATGTGGCTAGGCTCATAAATATTTTATAGTTCTTGTGAAGACTAGGTCGTAGATTCCGACTGTTGATGCCAAGAGCAGTCGGACAAATAAAGGCAGCCAGGTCTGTTTTGATCATTGATTGCAACTAACTTATTGTCTGCCGCGACAGAGAAGATGGGCAGATTTTCCAATACATCCCATGAGAGGCCTCCTGCCATTGGCCCTATTGCTATTGAAGCAAAGTAATCGCCTGATCTCAGCGGCAATGAACCAAGCACACAGTCAATTTGATGATTCCCCTCTGCTAGGTTGAACTCTGTTTGCTGATCAGTGGAAAAGAGTTTTGCAATCGTATCAAGATTTGAATCCAGAATTGCTATCGTGACATGTGCGGTTGTAATCGCCTTAAGCACTTCGAGTTGAAGTGAAATACGAGTTGAAGCACCGCGTATGATGGAGACCTCGCCTACCAAGCCGTCGTTAATCGTTATTTTCGTAAAATTAACATATCCTTCATCACGATAGGACCGTCTAAAACTGGACGTTGCGACGTCTTTTTGTGCTGATGAGTTTTGCTGGTTTAAGAATGAACTAACAACCACATGTGTCGGCCCCACCATTCGAATGGTGCCTGATTCAAGGAGGATAGCCCGCTCAGTCAGCGTATTCAACGCACCCAAGTTATGGCTGACAAATAAGACTGTGCGACCAGAAGCGGCCACACTCTTCATTTTACCCAAACATTTCCTTTGAAATCCGACATCACCCACGGCAAGCACTTCATCAATGATCAGGATCTCAGGCTCAAGGTGTGCGGCTACGGCAAAGGCGAGGCGCACATACATGCCGCTGCTATAGCGCTTCACCGGCGTATCGAGAAAGCGTTCTACTTCGGCGAAGTCAACGATCTCGTCGAATTTGGCCTTAATCTCGGCGCGCGACATGCCGAGGATTGCACCGTTGAGAAAGATGTTTTCACGTCCGCTGAGTTCGGGATGAAAGCCTGTGCCGACTTCCAACAGTGAGGCGATTCTGCCACGAAGTGTGATCTTACCATACGTAGGTTCGGTAATCCGGCTGAGGATCTTCAGCAGTGTGGATTTGCCGGCTCCATTGCGGCCAATGACGCCGAGAACTTCCCCTTCGTTGACCTCAAACGAAACGTCTTTGAGTGCCCAGAATTCTTCCAACTCATCGCCTTGAATAAGTTGTCTTCCGCTGAGCATGTCCCGAGTCGTGCGCATGGCCGAGCGAACCGTTCTGGAAAGGGTCTCACGCAGGGATTGATAGGATCCCTGAGACGCTTGATGTCCCAAAAGGTATCTTTTGGAGAGACCTTCGACTTGAATGATAGGGGAGGACATTCGGAAAAGCTGAAAAGCTGAAAAGCTGAAAGGCTGAAAGATTGAAAAAGCTGAAACTTGGTCTGGGCTTTTTTCAGTGGACGAAAATGATTCGGCTGCCGGTTTTTGAAAAGCGGAAGGGGGTCTCTCTCAGGCCAGATAGGGCGGCACGAACGGCGTTTTGCTTTTCGAGTGGGACGACAAAAAGGAGGAAGCCTCCACCACCTGCGCCAAGGATTTTCCCACCCTGCGCACCAGCAGACATGGCAGCTTCATAAGCACTGTCGATGGTGGAATTACTGATGCCTGAGGCAAGTGACTTCTTGAGACACCATGATTCATGCAGAGCTTCGCCAATGGTATCAAGCCGGTTCGATTGCAGGTCCCCGAGGATCGCTTCTGCTGAGGCAACCATGCGATCCATCGTGGCGATCTTGCTAGTCTCTGACGCTAAATTTGCGGACTGCTCGGCAAGTACACCTGAGGCGGAACGAGTGATGCCGGTGTAAAAGACCATGAGCATCGATTGCAATACTTCAATGGTGTCAGAACGGCAAAACACCTTTTGCACATCCACTGAATCATCCTGATTAAATCGAATGAAGTTAAAGCCTCCAAAGGCAGCCGCATATTGATCTTGTTTGCCGATGGGTTCGCCACAGCGTTCGATCTCGATGTTGCAACTTTCCTCTGCAAGGCGGTCAGCTGAGGCATGACGTCCGCTGTAAGCGTGCAGTGCATTGAGAAGACCCACGGTAAATGAACTGGATGAACCCAGCCCTGTACCCTTGGCTGGAATGTCGGCCACTGAGGTGATCTCGATTCCACCACGAATACCTAGTTTGGCTAAAGCCTCTCTGACGATGGGATGCTCCACTGAAGAGGCGTCATCCACCTCTTCGGTTTTGGAATAACTCACGCGAATCGCGTTGTCAAACTTTTGACTAACCGTGACATAGACAAACTTATCAATGCTCGTCGAGAGTACCGCACCGCCTTTAGCTCGATAGTAAGATGGCAGATCTGAGCCGCCGCCGAGAAAACTAAGACGAAGAGGTGTTTGGGAGATGATCATGCTTCAAATAAAGGCTTACTGGCATCGGCAATGATCTCTGCAGCTTCCATTAAACCATTGGCCGAAAAATCTGGGGTAGCTGAGGGGAACTTGCCATCGCGACCACAGCTGCCAGTTTGCACTAAGATCGAACGCAGGCCAGCTCGACTAGCGAACTCCATGTCGATCGTCGTATCACCGATCATCCAAGAGCGGCCAATATCGATGGGAAATTCTGCCGAGGCTAGATCGAGCATCCCAGTTGCTGGTTTACGACATTGGCAGGCCATTTTTAATTCGACTCGTTCACCTGGAAAACCTGAATCAGGGTGGTGCGGGCAGTGAAAGATGGCGTCAAGATAAGCACCCTCAAGGCCGAGCTCCCATTCCAGCTTCTGATGAATCGCGGCGAGGTCGGCCTCACTGGCTTCACCGCGAGCAATCACGGGCTGATTCGTGATGACAATCAAGCGATAGCCTGCTTCACGCATCAACCGGAGAGCGCCAGCCACGTTCGGGAGTAACTGCAATTGATCGGGGGATCTGACGTAACCATTCTCGGCATTCAGCGTCCCGTCCCGATCCAGAAACACGACAGGAATCGCTGTCGCGACATTGCCCATTTTAATGCGGCCTGCGGACAAATCGCGTTCGACTTTTTTCAGTCGCTCCGGTGTGCCCATGTCTTTGATGTATTCGTGGGAATGATAGGCGAAGAGACAACCGCCTGAGGCGAGCACCGCAGGGAAAACGTTCTTGGCAAAGTCATACTTTTCAGCCTTACCCGCCCAAGGGCGCAGGGATTCACGCTGCACCACGTAGAGGGCTGCACTGACGATATTGCGGTAGCAAGCATCTGTAGGATGCGGGTACGAATGCAATGCCGTGACTTTGCCCTCGGCATCTGTTTCCACGAGATCGGAATCAAAGGGATGATCATTGGGATGAACCAAAATGGTCACGTCAGCGCCACATTCATCATGGAAGGCAGTCATGCGCGGAAGATCGACTGCCAGCATCGTATCACCATAGAGGACAGTGAATTGCTCTGGCAGAGTGTCGAGCTTTTCAATGACTGCTCCCGCACTGCCAAGGGGCGTGCTTTCGACCTCAATCTGAATCTTCAAATCTGGCCACTGATTGCCGCTGACAAAAGCCTCGATCTGCTCGGCTAAGTGACCGGCGAAAATGCGCACGTCCTTGTAACCCGCCGCACTGAGTAGATCCAGCTGATGAGCCAGAACGGGGCGATCACCCACTGGCACCAAAACCTTGGGGATGCTGCCAGCCACGGAAGCAAGGCGGGTGCCCTTGCCCCCGGCGAGAATGATGGCGCAGTCGATCACAAATTTGAATTCCGAAAGAAAGAAGAGAAACTCACCTAACTAAAAGCCATTCTCCGTGGCGATCTCATCAATCGCACGCTTGGCCGCCTCGTCTGAGGTGAGGCTAGGTTTCCAACCAAATTTGGCTAACTTGGCCGTGCTGTAGCTGAAACGGGGAACATCACCGAC
>JAPLUM010000596.1 GCA_026397605.1 Verrucomicrobiota bacterium
TGATGCGCTGATGAATCCACAGACTCTCGTCAAAGCCGACGGAAATGTTTATGTCTTTCCGAAGATCCCAGATCTCTTGGCGATGACGCCGGAGTCGCGCAGTGCTTTATACACCAAGTTGGCTGAAAATGAAGCCAATCCTTACATGGTGGATCCTGTCCTCATCGTCGGTCAAGAGATCAAAGAATGGTATCGGACCAGTAAATTGCGTCCAGAAATCGTGACGCTGATGGAAAAACTAAGCTACAAACGTGGGGAGATTACCGCCTTCAGTGACCTATCTGTGCTCATCAATGCAGCCACTTCTGACAGCGATGCTTGGAATATTTTCAAAGCCATGACACGCACTCGCTCGCTCATGGTGAAGTTGGAGCTTGATCTTGAATCTGATGTCAAAGAACTAGGTGACTATTGGTCCCCTGAATTTTCGAACCGGCATAAAGACATCGATCCGATCATCCAGTCCATCATTGATACTGATGGACTGGATACCTTACCGCTAACTCATTTGCTACCTGCCTTGCCCCGCAAGATTATCTACACTTATCCCGATCTTAGCACAGGTAGGAGTGGTCGCTTGCCAGATTGTCATTGGACTTCACTGAATTTCTTCAATTATGACCCCAAAGAGTATCTCCTGGATGAGCGCTTGGCGACCAGTGCCGTTTTGGAGCACTTTATGCCTGTCGAGCCACCATATGATTATGGTGACATCCTGTTCTTTTTGAATGCTAAAACAGGCGATGCTTACCACTCCTGCATTCAGATTGCCGATAATCTGGTGTTTACCAAGAATGGGCGGAACATGCTCTCTCCTTGGGTCCTGATGCGCCGCGAGGATGTAGAAAAAATCTATCTCTTCCGCGGAGATGGGCGTGTCCAGGGCTTTCGCAGGAAGCCCTGAACAAGTCAATCCGAGGGTTGATTTAAGGCAGTTCGACGATCACTTCGATCTCGATTAGCGCGCCGAGTGGTAAGCCTGCAACTGCTACTGTGGAGCGGGCGGGCTTATGGTCGCCGAAGGCCTTTGCATAAATCGGGTTAATCTTCGGGAAATCGGCCATTTCTTGGAGAAACACCGTCGCCTTTGCCACTTGACTCAGATTTAAGTTTTGGGAGGCCAAGAGGGCCTGAATGTTTGTCAGCACCTGTATTGCCTGGCCTTCCACATCCGGTGCTTCGATTTTACCAGAGGCTGGATTGATGGGGATTTGTCCGGAACAAAACAGTAAATTGCCCACGCGCACAGCTTGGGAATAGGGGCCGACAGCAGACGGCACATTGGGAGCATTGTTGATGAGATCCATCCTTTTCAATCAGAGAGAAACCCTTCATGGTCAAGTGCGCCTTGGCGTAAGAAGTCCTACACTCAGGTGCGTTAATCTCTCCATCCATGTTCCGTCTCCTGTTCCTGCTCCTGCTCACCCTTCTCTGCCAATGCCTGCCCGCTCGTGCAGCCGTGGAATTATCTCATCAGATCGTTACCATTTTAAAAAAGCACTGCGCTGAGTGTCATGCGGGTGACAAAAAGAAGGGCGGATTCTCCTTTAATACCCGAGAGGCTCTCGTGGAAGGTGGTGAAAATGGCGCGGTGATCGCGAAAGGCTCGCCTGAAAAGAGCCGCCTCATCGAAGTCATCCTCTCCACCGACAGTGATGACCAGATGCCGCCTAAAGGAGATCGGCTCAGTGCAGGTGAGGTCGCCTTATTGAAACAATGGATCTCTGAAGATGTCTCTTGGGAGCAGGGTTTTGCCTTCAAAAAGCCTGCCTATGAACCGCCGCTGAAACCTCGCCGCCCGATCATGCCTGTTGCTGTGGGTGGCCGAACTCATCCCATCGACCGCATCCTGGATAAGTATCTGAGTGATCATCATCGTGAGCCACCGGCTCCGATTGATGATGCCACGTTTGCGCGCAGACTCCATCTGGACCTCATCGGCCTGCTGCCTGAGCCCGCCGCCTTGGAGAAGTTCATGACTGACAAGTCTCCAGACAAGCGGACCAAGCTGATTGCATCCCTTTTGAGTGATGACCAAGCCTATGCTGAGCATTGGCTCACCTTTTGGAATGATCTGCTGCGCAATGACTACGGCGGCACGGGCTTCATCACGGGAGGGCGGAAGCAGATCAGTAAATGGCTCTACGACGCCCTCATCCATAATAAACCGGCGGATCAAATGGCGCGCGAGCTCATCTCGCCGCCAGGGGATGAGAGCCGAGGCTTTATCGAAGGTATCAAATGGCGTGGCGATGTCAGCGCTGGGCAGACGACTGAGATCCAGTTCGCCCAGAGTGTCTCCCAGAGCTTTCTCGGCATCAATATGAAGTGTGCCTCCTGTCACGATAGCTTCATCGACCGCTGGAAGCTGGATGAAGCCTATGGTCTCGCCGCCATCTTTTCCACCCGCCCACTCGACATCGCCCGCTGTGACAAGCCCACAGGCCGCATCGCGCAGGCAGCATGGTTATTTCCAGAGATCGGCCAGATCGACCCTAAAGCAGCCCAGCCAGAGCGGCTGAAACAGCTGGCCAACTTGCTCACTCATCCTGACAATGGCCGGTTCACGCGCACGCTGGTGAACCGGCTTTGGCATCGCCTCATGGGGCACGGAATCGTCCATCCGGTGGACTCCATGCAGACGGAACCCTGGAGCAGCGACCTGCTCGATCATCTCGCTAGTGACTTTAGCGATCAGAAGTATGATATGAAAAAAGCACTCACTTTGATTGCGACCTCCCAGGCTTATCAGAGTCAGGCAGAGATCTTGAAACCTGATACCGATGCTCGTGGCTACACTTATTCCGGTCCGCGCAGCAAGCGCCTCACCGCCGAGCAATTCATCGATGCCGTCTGGCGCATCACCGACTCGGCTCCTGCGAAGATGGATGCCCCAGTCATGCGTGGTAAGGCAGACCCTGAGGCAGTTAAAGCCATCCGCCTCAGCGCCCAGTGGATCTGGGGAGACAGCGCCAAGTCTGGTGCCCCCGCTGCAGGAGAAACCATCACTCTCCGCAAGACTCTCACCTTACCCGCCGGACTGGCCAGTGCCTCAGCCGTTGTCACCTGTGACAATGAGTTCACTCTGTATGTGAACGGTCGTAAGGTCAGTAAGAGTGAAGATTGGCAGCAGATGGAGGCCGTCCCTCTCCACACAGCCTTGACCGCAGGGGAAAACACCATCGTCATGATTGCCAAAAACGCCGGTGCAGGTCCTAACGCAGCGGGTGCCTACTTTGAAGCCCTACTCAGACTCGCGGATGATCAAATGCAAAGCATCGTCACCGACAGTAGCTGGGAGTTTCACCCTTCGGCACCAGCAGGCAAAGAAGGCCGCCTCGGGGCCCTGCCAAAGAAAGGCTGGAAACCCGTCACCGTGGTTAAGGCGCTCGGCGTCTGGAGTGCACTGATTCAAAAACAAGCCCCAGCTCTGCTGGCTCAGGCTGCTCGCGGTAGCCTGCAACCCGTGCGCGCCAGTTTGCTCAAAAGTGACTTCCTTATGCGCAGTCTGGGCAGGCCCAATCGGGATCAAATTGTCTCCATGCGACCTGATGACCTCACCACCCTAGAGGCCATTGATTTAGCTAATGGCACCATTCTCACGAACATCCTCGAGCGTGGCGCCAAGAAGCTAAGTGCCGAAAAATGGGCAAACAGTGCCGCCTTCGTGACCTGGCTCTTTCAGTCCACCCTGTGCAGGAATCCGACCGATTCCGAGCGCAGCGCCCTGATCTCAGTCATCGGAGATCAAGTCACTGAGCAAGCCGTCGCCGACAGCCTCTGGAGCCTCGTCATGCTTCCTGAATTCCAGCGCGTCCGCTGATCCTAAAAACAGTTTCATGTTTCAAGTTCCTGGTTTCAAGTTCTGAGGCCCAAAGCGTTGTAACCAAAATGCCATGTGCCTTCTGGTGTCTGCCCCGATTCAGAGAACTTGAAGCCTGAAACTTGAAACTCCGTTTTAAGCTAATCGCTTCCTCACACTGCATTGAGCTTTAGAAGATCCGCGAGCAGACCTCGCGAGCGGTAAAACTCGGCTTCGGCTAGGCCGGTTTCGATCAGGCCGGTACGGATCGTGGCTGCATCAGACTCTCCCAAAACATGCTGTTTGATGAGCGCGGTCTTTTTGGCCTGAATGTCCAGGAACGCGGCATCAACGGTTGGTGTGCCTGGATACTTGCCCTCAGCCTGTCCAGCTTTGAGCACCGACTTAAAGGGAGCTCCTGACTTGGCTGCCTCCTGCTTGGCAGCATTCACGCCAGCATACCAGTCAGCTGTGACGAGACGGTAGTAGTCGCGCATGGCTTGCTTATTGTAATGAATGATCAGGCTACGACCATCCACTGGCACCGTGCTCGTGGCGCGGAAGCTATCGGCATCAATGGTATCGACAAACAGAAGGTCGTCGCCATCCACCGCAAATTCCCATTTGAGATCCCAAAGCTGCAGGCCGATCTCATCCAGCAAATCTCGGACAGCCCAGGCACCGAGCAGGGCCATTTTGATAGTGCCGGTGAAATGCTGCACGCTAAGCCCTGACATGAGTAAGGCTTCTTGTTTCGTGACCGCGCGGTCTTCTGGCTCATACTTACTGGTCAGATCATAGATGGGGCGGTCCAGCATCTGCCAGGCTTTCATTGGGCCTGTGAGCCCTAGCTCCTGCTCAAACGTCCGCTGCTCTTTTTCACTGAGCGCTTCATATTTACGCAGGATCGAGCTGCCGCTGGTGACGCCAAAGCGCACGATGTACTCCAGCGGCACCACGTAGGTCGTGCTCTGATGAAAAAGGGCGTAATCAAAAACAAAATTGCCCATCACATTGCGCTGCGGTGGCGTCATGACTGGGAAGCGGCGCACCACATTGTAGCAGCTCGGGTTGGCTGGCATGCCTGTGCTGACGACCTCGCCCGTCTGGGCATCCAGCATCCCGACATGATGGGTCATGGCCCCAATCTCCAGCATGGATGGCAGCACGCCATCCATCAGTTGATCACGCCAGGTGTCACCCAGAGTCGTCGCTTTCAGCAAAGCCGATTGCACGCGCTTCCAAGTGCCTTTTTCCGTCAGACGAGAATACATCGCATGGCGGAAGATGGCACGATTCAGATCATTGCCCTCAATGGTGAAAATGCTGCCGACATCAAAGACTGATCCAGCGGGCGTCGTCTCACAGACAATCAGCCCTGGATGATCTGGCACCGCATAAAGGTTCTGAACCGAGCCACGA
>JAPLUM010000114.1 GCA_026397605.1 Verrucomicrobiota bacterium
CATCAGCCAATTCCAACTCGGCACTCTTGGCTTCCTCGCTTATGAGTTCGGGCCCACCCTCGCTGGACCGAAGTATTATGGTGCTATGCGCATCACCATTGATAACACAGGCAGTGCCGTCATCAGCGACTGGCGCTATGAAGACACACCAGGAATGGCAATAGTGATACCGGAACCCTCGCGCCTCTCACTCCTGCTGGTAGGCCTGATCGGACTGGCATCTCGCCGCAGACGTTCCTGATCCTTGCAAGCACTGAACTGCTTCATAAAGCGCCACCATCCCGCTCGGCTATGGCTATGGCAGTTTCACTGTGGCCACCACAGGAGCCTTGACCACGGCAGGCTACCTGATGGCGATACTCTCGTCAGTTCCAGCCTACTCGGCCCGAATGGTGAAGTGGCCATGTTTAACTTGATGCTCAGCAAAGGCAGTCTGCTCGGCAGCACGCAAATCAACCCCGGAGCCACCAACAGCGCCAACACCCTCGCCGCCGCCACGCTCACCTGGAATCGCCCCGCCGCCCCGATCCTCGCCGCCACCAAATCCACCCTCTACCCCCCCATCTTCGCTCTCCGGCGGTGTGGAGTTGGAGTGAGAATACCGACAATCTCCAAGGCCAAAGCCCAAGCCATGGCAGCGGACTGCGTCAGCCTATTTCGGTTCGGAGTTCCTTGTTCGATATTGGATATTCCTTCTGGGACGGTGAATCGAAGGCCAAGGTGTGGGACCCCCGATTTCTGCGATTATCCGCGCCGCATCAGGATCTCCCAAATACCCGTGACGTGCTCCCAGCGCCGGATGGCGATATCCAGAAGAAAAAGCAGCAGTATGGCGATGATAATGGGCGGCCACATTTCAATGTATTGGACGGCTTTAGTGCTGCTGAGGTCGGGGATTTGTCCGTCTTTGAGCATCGCGCCGCCGGTGATGCGGGTGGCTTCGCTGAGTAGAGTTTCATTGACAGTGCCAAGGCTGGCTTCTGAACTAGGATTGTGCACGATGCCAGCTGAGACCATCTCGGCACCGCTCTGCGCACGGATGAGATACACACCGGCCTGATCGGGACGGAAGCTGCCTTCATACAAACCGGGGCCGCTTTGACCGAGGGTGAGTTTTTGCACCGACTTTAATGGGGCACCGAGGGCGTCGGCGGCGACAAAGAAGATCTCTGCTTCGACCCGTGCGTCATTAGCCCGAGTGCCAGCGTCTTCTTGGAGATCGACACGCAGGTGGGTGTCGTCGCCCTGCATCTCAGTGGCTAAGTCCATGTGGCGGCCCTGCGGTGGGCGGGCAGTCTCTCTCAGCACTTGGGACCAGAAGCGACTAAAACCCGGCCAGCGCGTGATCCAGAGGGAACCCCAGCGGCTTTTGGCGTCGCTGGTGAAAGCGGTGACTTTTCCCAAACCGAAGCGCCAGTGCGCTAGCAGCGGATCGCCGAGATCCGTGGTGAGTGGAATTTGAGCGGTGGCTTTGCGCAGCGTTTTCACATAGCCGAGCAGGGCGGGGGAGTCCCATTTTTCAAAGCCTGCCAGCATGGGATGCTTTTCGGTAAACTCGGGGGTGAAGGGTTCTTCACGAATCATGCGTCCGGTGTGCATGAGGGTGTCTTGGGTGAAAATGCGAGTCATGGTGCTGGCATCCATGGTGCTGTAGGATTGCCCGCCACCAGCACTGGCGATTGCCTGTAAAAGCGCGACATGGGAACCCTCGCCAATCGAGACGGTGGAGATGGTCATACCATCACCTCGGCACTGGGAGGCAAAGGCTTCATAGCCTGTGCCGGAGGTCTGCCCGTCGGTCAGGATGATCATGTGTTTGACCTTGGCTTTGACGCGTTGCAGGGCTGTGCTGGCCTGCTCAAAAGCGGGCTGGAGATGGGTGCCGCCACCTGAGGCAACGACAGCGATCTGTCCAGCAACGACGGCGACTGAGGTGAGTCGGGTCATGGGCACGATGACGTGGGCTTCGCTATCAAAAGCATAAACGCCGATGAAGTCGTTGCGCCCGAGCACTTCGGCGGTGGCAATGGCGGCGCTCTTGGCCATTTCTAGCTTTTCTCCAGCCATGGAGCCTGAGCGGTCGATGACGAGAGCGACTGCAGCGCTTTGCTTTTCTTCTTCATCGGGCGACTTCAGTCGCACGGGCAGGATTTCCTCAATCGGTGTGCGGTAATAGCCACCGACGCCGAAGCTCTGTGGCCCTCCGAGCATGATGAGTCCGCCGCCGAGCTTATCCACATAGTCGCGCATGGCATTCATGGTGGGCTCGCCGAGTTGATGGGCTGGCACGTCACTGAGGATGATGCCGTCATAGCCTGCCAGCTGATCCAGGCTGCTGGGGATGTTGCCTGGTTGGCACAGTTCGAGTTGGACGCCTTCTTTTTCCATGGCCTGCATGAGATACTGGCCCTCGGTGGCATCACTTTCGATGTAGAGGAGTCGTAGCTTGCCCCGCACATCCACCAGAGTTAGGGCGTCGTTGTTGGCGGGTAAAGAATCGTCGGTGATGCCTTCCAGCACAGCGCGGTATTTGTAGATGTTCCGCAGAGCCGGAGTGCGGGTAAAGGTCTCTGTTCGGGTGATTCCAGGTTTGAGGTAAACGGCACGCTGATCGACCTGAACGCCGTTTTCATAGAGCTTCAGCATTCCTTGGGCCTCCAGGGTAGCCTCAATCCTTGCAGTGAGTTTTAGCGTGGCACCTTCATTGAGTCGGGAGCGATTCGGCACGAGATCGAGCACTCGTGCATCGGGTTTCCGCGGACCAGAGATCGGGATGGCGTGAAGCCTGGTATTCGAAACGGCGGCCTCACGAGCTGCTTCGAGTAGGCTTCCGCGTGTCTCATGCCCATCCCCGATGATGACGAGGTCTCGGCTAGCTCCGGCTGGGAAGAGCGCCAGAGCGTATTCTAAAGCCGCGCTGTATTGGCTATCGCCACCATGGCTTGTTTGCCAGATTTTTGACTGCTCGGGAGTGGCTGGGATGTCTGGTGAGATCAGCTCCGGCTTATCTCCGATCCTGACCACAAAGGTCTCCGCACTGCTGCCAATCTGAGATTGCAATTTTGAAGCCGATTGCATGGCTTTATCCAGTCCCTCTGCGCCCATGCTCTGGCTGGCATCCACGAGAATACCGAGAGCTTTTTTGCCTGTCTGAGAAACGCGTGCGGGTCCAGCCAGTGCCACTAAAGCAAGTAGAATGAGCAGGGCGCGCACGATCAACAATAGGCGCTTGCGCAGCCCGTCCATGGGATGCGCTGAGTTATTTTCAAACCACAGCAGCAGCGCAAAGGCAGGCAGTGCGAGCAATAGCAGTTTCGGTGAGGCCCAGTCCATCAGTGTGCGGCGGACTTCATCACGCTAGGCCATAAGTGCAACTGAGATTCTTACCTGAAGCGTGTCGAAGAGAAGAGAAAAGCCTTTCT
>JAPLUM010000184.1 GCA_026397605.1 Verrucomicrobiota bacterium
CTTTTGCGCTTCAATCCATTCAGGGTGTGACGTCAAAGCCCTGAGAGCCGTCGCCTGGGTCATAGGCCCATTGTTCATCGGCTGAGTCATACTGTAGACCCGCATCCCATCCCATTTTGACATAGAGATTAAAGTGAGTTCCAGAATCCGAGTGATAATAAATCGGGTGATCGCTTCCCAGAGCAATCACGTCTTCCCTGTAGTGCACATAAGGCAGCTTCAATTCTTTCAAGTTCACGGGAGTGGCTCCTTTTTCTGAGCGGTATTGGGCTAAGGCACTCAGCAATGGATGGCAGCGATAGATCATTAGGCGCAATTCACGGTGATCCTCTGGGGTGTCTGCATAGCGCCGCCATCCGTAATAGCTACCTAACCCTGCAAGCAAAGCGGCAGCCAGCATTAGCAAAGTGATCACCAAAATGACCCACAACATCCAGGATGAAAAACGTTGGGTCATGTTACGGATGCAAAATCTCCTACCTGATGACACATCAGCCAATCAATGCATCTCCACAGCGCATGATCCTAGACCGCCTCGATAATAGTTGAACTGCACGTTTTGGTGATCGGCGAGCAGAGACATGGGGACGCTGGAGTCTGCGAGCCGTTTGGAGATCATGAGCGCGGTGAGGCGCTGACCCAGGGGATTGTCATGAACGCCAGCGTGCCAGATACTGACCTTTTCGGCATTCCAGGTTTCTTTGGGCCCGACGGTGATAGCGGTCTGGGGCACCATGGTGATGTTTCCGCCACCAGAAGTGCGAGCGTTCTGAGCCAAGGTGATGGGGTGCAATTCCACGATGCGGGTGCCGAGTTTACGGTATTCAGCCGGAGTCGGCGGCTCGTTTTTCCATTTACCGCTGCGTTTGAGCGGATCGTTAAAGGCCCAGTGCTTGATGTCGCCCTGGCCGCCCTGCATGACGATGCAGCGCACACCGCTGCTCCAGCTTTTGATGTAGGCGCTGGTATCGGCCTTGGGGAAATGCAGTTGGCTGTCTGGCATGACCAGCTTTTTCTGGATGCGATCAAAACAGAGCTCGCGGTCGGCCTTTTCAAAGGAAAGCGGGTGATCCATGCTGACTTCTTTTTGGGTCTCAGGATCATACCACTCGTCCATGCCCCAGAAGTGACCATCCTTGATCGAAATGCCGAGATCATTGATGAGCCGGGCCACGAGGGGAAGCTGCTCAGTCGGGCCGATCGGGCCGCAGATGCCGGCAGGATTGTCTGCGGTTGCCTGCTTCCAGGCGTGGATGTATTCCAGTGCCTCGGCCAAATAAAAGTCTTCCAGCGTATCATACATGACCACTTTGAAGCCAGGTCGAGAGAGTTGACGCAGATCACGCTCTGTGAGTCGGGCAGCATCGTTGATCAATGAAGAATCCAGAGTGGTGTAGTCCCACCAGTCGGGGGCGATGCGGCTGAGTTTGCGTGACATGGTTTTTAAATGGGGATGTTTGTTGGAAACTAGACGGGAGATGATTCCGCGATTTATCCATTTTCATCTGCTGGACGGCACTTTGCCAAGTCTGGAAGCATGACCACTAGCGATTTTTTTAACAACAGTGAGTCGTGCAGCAAATGGAAGTCAGCAATGACTGGTGCTTGACCGGATGGCAGTACTCAAGATGGTCCAGTAGATTGGAAAGACGTTCAGGACGTCGCCGATGCGCCGAAATCATGAATGCCGCAGTAAACTTTCAAACCGTTGCACCCTGAAAGTGTCTGGCATGAAGAGTTACTTGCAAACTCACCGTTCTTCTCGTTCTGGCGAACGAGCCTACGAGCGTAGACGTAGGCGTCTCGCACGCGGGACCAGAATGCGAGGTTTTGCAAAAGGCTCTGAAGGAAGAGCTACTTGCAAAACCTCCAGCAACTATCCGTTCTGATTGGATGAGGAAGGCAGGAATGCAGG
>JAPLUM010000349.1 GCA_026397605.1 Verrucomicrobiota bacterium
AAGTCACCGTTTGTAGCATCTTCCCAGGCCAATCACTCTCCCACATCCTTTATTAGCCTTCAGCCTTCAGCCTTCAGCCTTCCTCCTTCAGCCTTCCTCCTTCCTCCTTCCTCCTTCATCCTTCATCCTTCCAGTCTTCCCCACTTCTCCCATCATGAAAAAACTCGCGCTCTTCACCTCCGCCTTCTTGGCTTTTAGCAGTCTGTTGCACGCCCAGATCCCGATTGAGGCACCGGACAATCTGCGTCTTCAGTGGTCACCCACTTCGGTGGCAAATCCCTATATTGATCTGACGTGGCAAAATCCTGTTTCGCAGGCTGATATTGATACACGTATTACGGGGTTTCGGGTAGAGCGGCGCGTGGGAGCTTTGGCTTGGCCTACTACTGCCTTGTCCGTGGTTATTCCGCCAAGTTCCACTTCCACCGCCATCATTCCCTCCAGCAATGTGCCTGGTTTTGTCTATTCTTGTCGTGATCTACTGCCCACTGACACAACGACCGTTGTGGCTGGTTTAACGGCAGCGGCGAAAGCGGCAAATCTTACAATCACCTATCGTGTGCGTCCAATCAGTGGCACGGTTTTACAAAGGGCCTCGGAAGTCATTACGGCGGGCATGATTACGTCAAAGATTTTCGATACCGATGGCGATGGTATGTCGGATACCACGGAGCAAACCTATGGCTTTAATCCCAATGACTGGGCGGATGCGACAGGGGATACCGATGGAGACGGTTTTCCGAATGCATGGGAAATCGCCATGGGGACAGATCCTCTGGTCGGTAGTGCTTTCCCTCCCCAATCAACCCTACCTGCGACCACTTCGCCTCCAGGTTCTTTAGATGGCACGACAGCGCCGTGGATCATTGATGTGGACCCGAAGGCTTCGGTATCGGCGATCAGTAAGCTAAAGATTCAGGATGCTTTGAATGCGCTTACGGGCGGACTGACGACGAACAAAAGATACCGGATCATTCGTGTTAAGCCGGGCACGTATTTGGAGAATTTGGACATTCCAGAAAACTACCATGTGGCCATCATCCCTTGGCGTTCGCCGAAAAAGACGGTGTCCTTTGTGCAAAACGGGAGTTCAAATACGGCCGATAGCGCTGTCATCATGCAAGCGCTCAATGGAAAGACTTGGGATGCTCAGGAAAAGTTTGAACTGATCGGCACGGCACCCACGACGGCTATCCCTGTGATCCTGACCACAGGCACCTTTGTTCTCGACAGTTTCCGCATCAGCCGCACGGCGGGATCGCGGGATGCCATCATCAGTGTTGCGGATGATGCTGTCGTATCAACGAATTTGGCTCCGCGTTTGTCCATGTGCCGGTTGGTGAACTGTGTAGTGTCCAATGTGGATGCAGGCATCACGGCGCTGGTGGAGCACACCCGTTCCCGCTTGGTGCTCTCTCACTGCACGTTTTACATGAATAGCACGGATACGAATGCACCAGCGCATAGTTATACGACGGGTTTTACAGATGTGCTGGCATCCACAGCGCGGTTGCAGATTCACAACAGTATTTTTTGGAATCCGATCAATACGCAGACTGGAAAAACTGAGTTCCAGTCTATTGGTGAGATCACAGGTGCGAGCTGCTGCATGATGGTGACGGAAGGTCTCACTGGTGCTTTTGGGGTGAATCCTGGGGTGACGCCGGTGGGTTATATTTCAGGCATGGCCTCTAGCAGCTTCAAGGCAGCGGAGTATTTTATCAATATCCCGAAGCCGGTGCCACCAGCGACGTCACCGCTCAAAGACATTCATGCGCCGCGTGACATTCATGGGGAGTTCCGCTACCGCCACGCGGTGCGGATGGTCAATGGGGTGGAAACTCTGGTGATCGGCTCCTCTGAAGATCCTACTCGTCTTACAGATCGTGGGGCTGATCAGTGGGTAGATGCCGATTCAGACGCCATTCCTGATTCTGAAGATCGCATGATTGGACTGGCGGTGAATGCTGGTTACGACGGTGATTCAGACTTGCTCAATGAAGCTATGGAGTATCTGGGCGGCACAGATCGGACTAGTGCGGATTCACCTTATCTGACGATCAATCAAGCCAGGGCCATCTTTGCGCCTTTGGCCAATTCGCAGACATTCACCTCCTTTTATACGAAGGTGGAGACGGATAGTTTATTTTTGAAGAAGAGCGACGCAAATGTTTATCTGACGGAAGATGAAGGCAATGATCGTTACCTGAAAAGGAATGTCTTACAGACGATCCGCGTGCTGCCAGGTGGGAACATCAGCATGGGTGAGTTTTCGGCTCCCTGAGTGTTTCGCTGAATCTGTTTCGCCCCCACATCCTCTCTTTTTCTTTCACCCTCTCTCTGTCCACGGCCATGGCTAAACACTCTTTTTGCCTTCGTTTTCTTCGCCGCCCGCTTCTCTGGCGTGACGCGCTGGTCCTCACCCTCATCACGGTGTTCTGGATGATGCCCTGCTATGCGGGTATTCCGGCTTGGTGGAGGACTCCTGGGACCGATAACAGTCCACCCCCGGTTAGCTCCACAGAGCAGGGAATTGATAATTACGCTGCGCTGAATGTGGGGCAGTTGAAGTATTTTGTGAAAAAAGCTGTGTTGGAAATGCAAGGCGCGTTGGCTGGGCGCCCTGGGAATGAATTACAATTGGCTTTGCAAACAAAGGTTAATTCTTGGTCGGTCAATGATCCTGGTAACGATGAAATGGTGAACGTAGGTCAGCTCAAGGATCTAATGAAACAAGTCTATGACAGAATCAATGCGGCGTGGGGCACCACGGGTTATCCTTGGCCTATCGGCAAACAAGATTCTTATTGGCAGGCGGTGAATGTGGGGCAGCTGAAAAGTTTGTTAGCCCTGGATTTGACTCTGCCTCCAGATCGAAACTTGTCTCAGCACTTGGGCACCGAGGCACCGCCGGAGCTGACGCCTCCGACTCCTGGGGTGTTTCAGAATCGCAATACCGTGCTAGCAGCGGGAGATCATTATCTGAATAATCCGAATTTGAGTCTGCTAGCACGTGGGAGCCCCACGGGGCTGCCTCCCAATGTAGATGCCATCGACAATGCACCAGTGGCGACGATCCCGGGTGAGTTTACGGTGGGCCAGGATGGCGCGGCGACTTATACGTTGAATCTCCAGGGGCCCAAGGGTGTGGGCAATGTGGAGCCGGGCATCAGCCTGGGTTACAATAGCAATGGCGGCGACGGTGTTGCAGGTCTGGGCTGGACCATTGGCGGCATCTCTGCCATCAGCCGTGGCCCTGCCACACAAGAGGTGGATGGGTTTAATGATCCGGTGGACTTTGATGACTTGGACCGGTTCTATTTGGACGGGGATCGGCTCATTTGCGTGGTCGGTGAGTATGGTGCCAATAATTCCGAATACCGCACTTTGCGTGAGCAGTTCTCACGCGTCACCTACAAGGAAAATGTGACGAAGACAGAGAGCTATTTTATTGTCGAGACAAAGGCAGGTCTGAAGATGACCTTTGGGAAGACGGATCTGGCTTCGGTGCGACCTTGGGTCAATGGCACGCCGACCAATGAGAACCGCCTGAGCTGGGCGCTGGATCGGGTGGAAGACAATCTAGGCAACTACTGGGAGGTGGTTTATGGGGAGCTGAGTCCGGGAGCTTTCTTTGCCAATGGAAAGCCCTATTTCCCAGACTACCAGCCCGTGGCCGTGCGATACACGGGCTACGGGACCACAGCCCCAGATCATACGATCCGTTTTGTCTATGAGCGCCGTCCTGATCAGACGCGTGGTTATTCTTGGGGTGCCTTGGTGCGGAAGGAAAAGCGCCTGAGCGGCATTGAAATCGCCACCTCCGGCACGGTGATCCGCGCCTACAAGCTGCGTTATAATCTGGCTGACAACTTCATCGCCCTACGTGGTGAGCGCAGCATGGTGCAGGGCATCCAGGAGTTTGCTGGCCCCTGGGATCTCTCTAGCACGCCGCGTCTGCCTGAGACCACCTTTGAGTGGGATGAAGGCCAACGGACTTGGCAGGCACTTGCGGATGAGACTTCTCAGAAGATCAATTGGCCAGGAGGCACCGTTCCATGGGGCGAAGATGAAAAAATCACCTTTGAACGGCAATCGAGCATTACCCGGTCAGATGCGAACCAATGGTTTCCTAAAGGCGGACAGTTCATCGATCTCGATGGCGATGGCATCAGTGAGATTTTATACAATCATCGTGGCCCCTTCTGGACTGAGTGCAGTGAGCCGGGCGACCAAGAACGTTACAGCAACATCAATGACACCAGGTATATTTTGAAAAAAGCTGCTGTTGCCGACCGCTGGGATTATAAGGCGCTGCCGGGTGTGGAATCAGCTACCCCGCGCAGACTCACGCCGGTAGGGGCCACCACATATTCCCACCCAGTAGGGCTAGGCACAGTGGCAAATGTTCCCATCACGACCACGGGTTTTCCGTATCTCTCCACGGCTGACGGCACGCCGACCGGTGCTTTGCTCATGGATGTGAATTTCGATGGCCTGCCAGATATTGTTTCCTCCGGCACCTTCAATGAAGCGACTTATAAATGGGGGACGCGGTATAACACCTATTACCTGCAAACAGATCGTAAAGTCACCAATGCCAAAGGTGTCTGGGTGAATAGTGGTGGCAACTTTCAGAAGGATACCACGGGGTCCTGGGACTTCCCCAAAGTGCCGACGGAATGGATCGCCAGTGATGCCGCAGCACCTGCCGCCCGGCCTGCGACGATTACTCAAGCCCAGTATGATCGGCTGCTGGAGTTAGGTGTGGAGCTACCCGCATGGACCGCCAACGCTACCGCGACGACGATGAATCTGCCAGCTTCAGTCATGTCAGGTGTGGATGAACTGATGGCGGCACCCAGATTTGCGGGCTACAATGAAAAAGATCTCGGCTGGCGTACTGTGGACATGGACGGGGACGGCTACATGGACCTCGTCCGCGCAGGGCAGGGCAAGGTTCAGAGCGGCTGGGCCACTTCAGATGCCGTTGCTACGCCGATTGCCACTGGCACCGGCCCTTTGAGCACGGCAGGCCGTGAACTCTGCTTCGGCTTGCGTAACAAAGGTCCAAGCGCCCCCGCTGGTTCTCGCTGGGAACTCATCAATCCTGCTCCCACAGAAAACAACATTTGGAAGCTGCCATTACCGCTTGTGGATGACAATGGGGCGCTGGATATGGGGCGCAGATTGATCGACCTCAATGGAGATGGACTACCAGATTTTGTGGCGCAGAAAAAGCGTAGCGAGGGGGCTTATCCTAACGCCTTATTTGCTACAACGGTTTATGATGAGTATGACATTGAGGTATGGATCAATGGTGGCTCTGCTGGGTGGATTTATGGCGGTGATCCTTGGAAGCTAGAAGGCGTTCTTTTAGCGTATGGCATGGGCGGAGCCGCTTACGATTATGGGCGTAGCATTCAGGATATCAACGGGGATGCATTGCCTGATTTTGTGATCTCGTTCATGTATTATATAAGTGAGACTTGGTATTACCAAGAAGGCGTTTTCCTCAATACCGGCAAGGGTTGGGTCAAAGAGGGTGGCAAGGCGGTTAATTTCCCCAATTTGGTGCCACCTGTGACCAGTAGTTACTACTATGATACGGGAACGACAGCCCGTGCCGTCGGTTTTGCGGACATGAATGGCGATGGTAAGCCTGAATTCAGACATTTCAATGATCCAACGGCTAAAGTCATCAGCGGTAGCACGAAGGTAGGCTTGACGCAGTTTTTGGATGTGGTCACGGGCACCTGGGTGGAGTCTCCCGAAATCAATGCCAACAACGATTGGAACCTGCCTGCTGATCTACTTTCGACAACGACCAAATCTGCCATGCAGATGGGTGAGGTGGACGGTGATGGATCAGCGGACATTTTCCGCAATAAACGCACGACTAACATCTTATATGAAAGCCTATCTGAAGTTTTCCTGCGCCGAGGCCTCTCTAAACCCGCTCGCATCAAGACCATCACCAATGGTCTCGGTGTGCCCATTGAGATCACCTATGGGAACTTGGCCCAGATGGCTGCGCCTACCCTGTTTAACGTTGCCACCAACCAGCTGGAGCCTCATCCGATGAACCGTTACCGCAGCACCACTTCCACCCTGCCTGATCTGGTGAAGGGCACGCCAGCAGCTACCGTCGTCACCGACTACACCACCTTTGACGGAACAGAGAATGCAGACGGCAGCGTCGTGGCAGGCACCCCGAATGGCGGCAAGATCACCACCTCCTACTTCTACGCGGGTCTGCGCTCGCATAACCGAAAGGGCAGCCTGGGCTTTGAAAAGATGGAGACCCGCACCAGCCGCTCCCCAGTGCGCAGTGAGACGATCTACAATCAAGACGTGTCCCTGCTCAATGGCGACGCCATCTCCATGCCGATTCAGGCCTGTGGATATACTTCAACTAATCCTGCCCCCTTTGCTCCGGTTGCGCAGCGCACCGTGCTAAGCACCGTGACCACGGAGTATCGGCGGGTGGAGATTTCGGAGCCTGCCAAGGATTATCTTTTGCAGATTCCGGGAAGCCCACCACCACCCCGGGAGCGGTTAAACAAAAAGTCCTTCATGGTCTATGCTTACAAGGTGGTCAGCAGCAATCGCTCGCCGGAAGGCGCTGAGCTGGGCAGCACGGAATCCATCAGTGACTACTACCTCTCAGGGGCCAATGCAGGTCTGCTCTGGAAGCAATCGGTGACTCAGGATCAGGCTACGCCAGCCACTGAGAGTGATGACACCCAATCCCTCACGCAGCACACCTATTTTGATCCCACAGATACCGCCACCTCCTGGCGCATCGGCCAGATCCAGCAGTCCACCGCCACCTCTCGACGGCCAGGCACCCATGAGCCCGCTATCCCAGACGTGTCCAAAACCTCCCGCTTCACTTATTACACTTCTGGGGTCAAGGCAGGCATGCTTGAAACCGAAACCATTGATCCAGATCATCAGGACTTTGCCGTCACCAAGACCCATTATTACAACGCCCGTGGGAATGAAACCATGACCGTCACCACTGCAGATGGCGCAGATCCGGTGGTGAGTGAAACCTTTTATAGCGAGGATGGCCGCTTTGCCGTGGCCTCTAAAAACACCCTGGGCCATGCCAGCGTCACGACTTATGATCCTGTAAAATCACTGGCTCTGTCTGCCAGCATGGCCTTTGCTTCATCCGCACCCGGCACCGGCCCACCCACAGCTCCAGGTGGCACCCTTCAGACCAGCACCAGCTACGATGCCTGGGGCACCGCCAAAGTCACCACCAGCGCGGATGGGCTAAAAAGCGTACGCTTCACCCAGTTCTTCAAACACGACTCCCTGCCGCGCTGCCTGTATTATGTGTATGAGCAGGCTCAGGGCGGCACGCCCGTCATCACGTATTACGACCGCTATCACACACCGCTGCTCGTTGAAAAAACCGGCTACAATGGGGAAACCATCTTCCAGGAAAGCACGACGAAAGTTCTTTATCATGCGGAAACTAATAGATACATCGGTGCTCAGAAGCTCGGCACCCAGCCCTACTTTGCCAGTGATCCACCTCCGCCCTACAGTATTGAGGAGCAGGACGAATATGGCCGAAAGAAGAGGGTGATCTCAGCCGATGGTTCGGAGTCTTTGATTAAGTATGTCGGCCTGCAAAGCTTTACCTACACCTTACGGGGTGGGTCAGGCGTTGCGGCTGAAAACTCGCGGATTCGCACCCATACTCGAGTTGCCGATCAGGCCGAGCGTCCGCTAAAGGTCATCGACAATGTCGGCAGTTATGTCAATTTTGAATATGCCGCCGATGGCCAGCCTTTGATGGCTAAGACAGTTTATGTGAGCGCAGGAAGTGCTTCCTCAAATAGTCATACCAGCATCTATACCACCTACAATGCCCAGCGCCTGAAGGAAAGCGTGACCGACCCCAATGCCGGCACCTCCTACACCTTTTACGATAGCTATGGCCGCGCTGTGCTCACCCGAGATGCCATGGGCAATGGCACCGTCACCGAGTTTGATCAGCTCAGTCGCCCAGTCCGCACGCTGACCGGCATCGCCGTGCCTGCCCAGGTGCCTGGACCCAGTGCCATCAATGCCTGGATCAAAAGCCGGACGGCGGTGGAGACTGAGACGGTTTACGAG
>JAPLUM010000872.1 GCA_026397605.1 Verrucomicrobiota bacterium
AGAGGGAGGCCAAGGTATGGTGGGCACGCAGGGCAATGCGGGTCAGGCTCGTGGTCGGCGAGTCTGTGAGAGTGATTTGAGTGCTGGTGCTCGCCGCCTCATTGATCTCATGGATGGAGCCGGTGCTGAGATCTTCGATAAAGCTTTCACCGCTGAGTGTGACGGCTACAGGCAAGGTCAGCGTGCTGCCAGATGAGGTGACGTTACCCACAAAGAGTTCGCCTTTCATCAGTGGCATGGAGAAGCTGCGCTGGCCAACAGGGAAGGTCTCGCGGCTGAACATGAGGACAGGTGATGTGGCCGTGTCCTCAGCCGTGCCATTGAGATCAGCATCCAGAGAAACCTTTAAGCGGACGAAACCGCTCATCGACCCCGCAAAGGCTGGCGCATTCTGGATCGCAGGATAACGAACGATCTGACGTCCATCACTGCCGATGCTGAGCTGAGGCGTGGCGGTCAGCTTCGACCAAGTGGTCAGACCGGTGCTGACTTCGAGATCATAGCGGATGTCTGCACGGCCACTGGCTGGGCGGGTGAAGAGAGCGTCAGCATTACCAGTGATGGAAGATTCCAGAGTCACCTTTCCTGCACCACTGCGGCCATCTGTCGGATCTGTATCGAGTGCATATTCGAGCAACTGTGGATAGAAGTCTGCATCTGTATCCGCGTGGGTTGTTTTCCAGGTGCTAAAGGTGGCCGCTGCCGTGACTGCCGATGCCGCGCTATCCTGAGCCACCATCATGACGGTAGAATTGCGATTCCGCTCAGCCAGAGGGAAGCCGACTCCGGCAGGGCTGCGTAATCCTAAATCAAGAGTGAAGTCATAGTTCGAGTCAATAAAGGCATCATCCACATTGCCCTCAAATCCTGGCTCGCTGGCACCAGTTGGCTCAGTGCCCACGGTCAAAGTGAAAACGGCCGTGCTGGCGCCAGTCGTGGCGGGTGTCGTGGCATTGAGGAGATCTTGACCGATGTTGTCATCACCGGCGACCACAGACGTCAGGGTGATCATGCCAAAAAGCGGTCCTCCTGAAGCAAACTGGCTGGCTGGCAAGTGCAGGAAGTAATTTCCAGGATTGAGGTTGTCGATAAAATAGCGGCCTTTGTGATCTGAGAAGGCAACTCCCACAGGACTATCGGTGGTCACATTGGCACCTTGGGCAAAGATTTGGACATAGACGTTTTCGAGACCTTCGCTGTCATCATAATTGCCATTTCCATTGAGGTCGATAAAGACCAGATTGCCCACACCCATCGGCGTCCAAAGACCAAAGTCGATGGTGAGATTGGTTTCCGTATCAGTGTCACCATCGGTAATGGATTCAGCACCGCCAGCCAGATTGAACACGGGGCTGAACAGCGGCGTGCCTGCACCTCCGGGCTGAGCTCCATCATTATTGTTATCCACATTGTTGTCAGCTGTTGCAGGTGTTCCACCCGTCAGTGTGTAAATGGCAGGCGGCGTGACTCTGATGTAGTAGTTGCCACTGGCTAGCCCGGAGAAGAGATAGGCACCAGTGGAGGTGGTGATGATGTTACTGCCGACTTGAGCATCCGCCGCACCCGCAGTTCCGCCGATGGCGTTGTCGCTACCAGGATTGAAGAGCTGCACGAGTGCTCCAGGGACGCCGGGTTCACTACCACCTTTGAGTCCATTGTTGTTGCTGTCTTCAAAGATGAGATTGCCGACCGAGAAGGTGAGCACTGAGATAGTGTAGGCAAGCGTGGTAGTGCAGCCATTGGCATCGGTAGCGAGAACAGTGCAGTTAAAGGAACCGCTGGCCGTTGGTGTGCCAGTGATGGCTCCGCTGCTGCCAAGGGAAAGGCCAGTCGGCAGTGCGCCGCTTTGCAGTGTGTAGATGTAGGCCGCTCTGCCGCCGCTGGCAGTGATGGTTTGACTGTAGGCTGTTCCCAAATAGGCAGACGGCAATGTGGGCGTGAGGCTGATGGCTGGGCAGATGATGCTGACGACGTAGTCTTCGATCTCACCGTTGGCTCCGCTGCTCGTCGGTGTCGTGGCGGCACTGTCGCTGAAGCGGAAGCGTGCGCCACGCTGAGTGCCGATGCTGACGGGCATCGGTGCGGTAAAGTTGATGTTGACGGTCTGCTGGGCAGCATTGGCGGGCACGGCGGCGTTGTAGATGCGCTCGCCACCGGCAGTGGCGATATCGACGTTGTTGAAGGAGCCGTTGTTGTCGAAGTCGATCCAGGCTTGGAGCTGGCGGCCTGCGGTGTTGTTGTTGAAGACGCTCACTGGAATGCTGACGCTGGCACCTGGGGTGATGCTGGCTGGCATAGTGACGCCGTCTTCGTCATCGGCGCTGCCGCTGTTGGTGATGTCGTCACCGGTGGCCGTGGCATTGGTTGTGGCGGTGTTTTCAGCATCGACGGTGGCACCGAGGCGGAGATTGCCGTTAAAGAGGCTGGTGGCCACCGTGGTCTGCGCACCGGCACCGTTCCAGTCACCAAAGTCGGTATTGGGCAGCGCGGTCAGCGTGTAGGCCTGTAAGCCAAAGCAGCCATTGATATCAGTGGCGCGGATGGTGAAGGTCTGGCTGGTGGTGTTGGTCGGTGTGCCGGAAATGATGCCGGTGGCACCCGCAATGGACAAGCCAGCGGGCAGTGTGCCGGGATTGACAGAGTAAACCAGTGCGCCACTGCCGCCGATGGCTGCGATGGTTTGCGAGTAGCTGGCACCGACGGTTGGCACGGCGAGTGGTGCGGCGGTCGTGATGGTGATTACGGGGCAGTTGATCGTGACCATGGCGTCTTCGACCTCGCCAGAGCCTGCGGCACCGACGGGGGTTGGGTTCGTCACGCTGGTGAAGCGGAAACGGGCACCACGCTGGCCGGGGATGGCGGTGATGGGCGGTGTGAAATTGATCGTCTGGCCGACGCCACTGGTGCCAGTGGCCACGAGTGTGTTCGTCGCGATCTGCTCACCGGCATCGGCGAAGGAGCCGTTGTTGTTGTAGTCGATCCAGGCGTTCAGGTAGGCCGCTGCGCCGCTGGTGTTGGTGGTCACCACGGTGGCGGAACCAGCGACGACTGGCGTGTAGCTGGCAGCAAGCGTGACACCGTCTTCGTCATCACTACCCGTGGTGTCATCCCCAGTTGCTGTGGCGTTGCGCGTGGAGACAAATTCAGTGTCGGTGAGAGTGCCGATGCGCAGGTTGGCGCTGAAGAGGCTGGAGGCATCGGCGGCAGCATTCCAGTCACCGAAGTCCGTGGTCGGTAATACAATACTGGTGACGTAATCTTCCACCTCGCCACTGCCAGCGAGACCCACCGATGATGGGTTATTGGTGTCCGTGAGACGCACGCGTATGCCAGCCGTGCCGACGCTGGCGTTGACTGGCACGGTGAAATTGATCACCTGATTGGCACCGATGGTACTTTTGTTAACGACTACGTTATTCGCGATTTGCTCGCCCGCATCGGTGAGCACGCCATTGCGGTTGAAGTCGATCCAGGTACTCAGACGGGCGTTTCCGGCCGAGTTGTTGGTGACATTGACTGTGATGGTTCCAGGCGCGCCCTGGGTCATGTTGGCAGGAACCGTTGCTCCATCTTCATCATCGGTGCCGTCCAGGTCATCAGCGGTGGCTGCGGCATTGCTGGTGCTGCTAGGCTCGGTATCCACGAGCGTTCCGATGAAGATGGTGTTTACCATGGTGCTGCCGGCGCTGGCAAAGCTGGCGAAGTCTCCATAGTCGATCGGAGACTGGATCTCGATGAGATGGTCCTCGACTTCGCCATTGCCACTGCTGCCGACGGAGCCGGGCGAGTTCGTGGAAGTCAGACGCACACGCACGCCGACATTGCCGATGAAGGCCGTCGCCGGAGCGGTGAAGTTCACCGTGCGGGTGGCATTCGAGGTGCCATTGGCGATCAGGGTGTTCGCGGCCACTTGCTCGCCGGCATCAGTGAGCACGCCGTTGTTGTTGTAGTCGATCCACACATTCATGAAGGCACTGGAGCCACTGAGGTTCGTGACACGCACGGTCATGGAGCCGGCGGCTCCCTGGACGACGCCTGCTACGGGGATCGTGGCACCATCTTCATCGTTGAGACCCGTCAGGTTATCTCCAGTAGCGGTGACGTCTGTCGTGGCGGCATATTCGGCATCGATCAGAGTTCCCACGAACAGATTCGTGATCAGCGTGCTGCTAGCGCTGCCAAACAGGGAGTAATCGCCGAAGTCCAGCGCCGTGAGCAGGCCGAAGTCGATCGTGTTGTCGATGTCGATGCCTCCGCTGGCGAGATTACCCGGTTCCTTGCCCACAGCTAGGTCGATCACAGGGCTATAGACCGCAGTGCTTCTGCCACCAGGCTGTGATCCATTGTTATCATTATCAAGGCCGTTATCTAAATTGACAGCCGTGCTACTGGCAAAGGAGTAGAGCGTAGGCGGGATGACACAGATGAAATACTTGCCTTGAAGCTGACTCGTAAAGGCATAGATACCAGCACCCGTAGTCGTGGTGCTGGCAACCATGGTATCCGCAGCCAATCCAGTGCCGCCGATGGCGTTGTCTGAACCAGGAGTCCAGAGCTGCACCGTGACACCGCTGATGCCGCTTTCCGTTGTATCTTTAAGTCCATTGTTGTTGGCATCATTCCAAACCAGATTGCCCATGCTCACCGTTTGGGAGATGCCGAACTTGGCATTCACGAGTCCATTGTTAACGATCGAGACCGCGAGTCTGCCATTGACGGTGCCGTCACTGCCAGCACCAGAGCCAAGGAACTCACCGGTATTAATCCAGCCCGTAGGTAAGTCAGCCACAGGTGCGGCGCCACCTAGACTGCCGGAGGAAGTGCTAATGACGACCGTGTAGGCCGTGTTAGCTGCGGCGCCGCCTAGAATGAAGGTGCCATCATCCTTAACTGGGAAGGAATCCACCAGATTACCCGCGCCATCCACGAGCATTGCAAACAAGGTGCCGCCGGCATTGGAGCCGATGCCGTCCACGGTGCTGTTGGTCAGTCCGTTCGTATCTTCATACACGATGCCTTTCACACCCAGCGAGAGGACCGAGGAGGAGATGCCTTCGGAGAGGTCGGGATAATTGGTGGCTGATGGGAGATTACCCACTGTCACAGCGACTGGGGCGTTTGTATCGTAATTGTCCAGACGATACACTTTCGCGTTGGTAGAACCCACGGCATACATGCGCGTCACACCGCCGACGCCTGCGATTTGCACACCACCGGCCGCTGATCTCGGGATTTGCGCGTCGATAACCACGCTTGCGGCTGGGGCCCCACTTGGGTTGAATCCAGCAGACATGAACTGGGTAAAGAGAGTGGTCGTATTATCGTTGACCGCTGTGGAGGTGACCAAAAAGCCATCCTGGGGCCGAATCACAAAGTCACCGCCGCCAAAGGTCTGAGTCAGGTGGAAGAAGTTGGAATATTCATTGAAGGCAGGAGTCATGAGCCCCGTGCCTGCCGAGTTCAGACGCCAGGCAACCATGTTGGAGTTTCTTTGACCCCCTGTGTAGTAGTCTCCAGCATAGTAAGCAGCACGGGGGAAAGCCCCTGAATCAGCACCCGATGAGATCGGCGATCCTGTATTCAACGGAATGTTGGAAAGATTCGACCCTGTAACAGCCTGTGAACTCCAGGTCTTGGTAACATTGTCATAATAGGCGGTATTGAGCTGGAAGTTATACTTGCTCGAGTCCCCCGAGGTGGAGTTCCAGTAAAAGCGCCGATTCAGCCAATCCAGTGCCAAGCCGTTCATGTAGGCATTGGAGGCGCTGCTATTGAAACCCGGCGTGACGGCGCTCAAATTCAGAATATTTTGAACGACAGAGACGCTCGGCGTCGTCGAGGCAGGATTGTAAACGGAGATTTCGTCCAGATAGTAGTTGTTACTGCTATCCCGGCGGATCGTATAAAAATAGTCCCGGAAGTTAGAGGATGGGGCAACGATCGTGGAGGTGTAATCCTCCACTTCACCAATGCCGCCGACACCGACTGGGCCGGGATTTGACACAGAGGTCAGGCGGAAGCGCATGCCGATATTGCCGAGTGTCGCGGTAGCTGGCACGTCAAAGAAGAAGGTCTGGTAGTCGCTCGTTGTTCCTGTTGGCACCACGATATTGGTAAGGATCTGTTCATCGGTATCTGTCAGGGCACCATTGTTATTAAAGTCTGCATAGCCATTCAGGTAGGCTGGCGAACCACTGAGGTTCGTCAGATTGATGGTCACAGTTACACCTGCCTGACCGCGGACCATGACTGCCTGCACCGTGGTGCCGTCTTCATCATTGACGTTGTTAAGATCATCACCCGTCGCCGCGAGGTTATTGAAGGCTGTGAACTCGGCATCCGTGAAATCACCCATTTTGAGCGCGCTGGAAAGCTTGCTGCTGGCATCCTGGAAGAGCGTGAAGTCCCCGTGATCTTCCGGTTCCGCGATGCCGATTCTGTAATCTTCCACTTCACCTGCGCCAGATGCACCCGTGCTGCCTGGGTTTGGAATAGATGTTAACCGGAAGCGTACACCCACCGTGGCCACTGCCGCAACGGATGGCACGTTGAAAGTCAACGACCGGTTGGCAGCGCTGGTGCCAGTCGCTATCGGCTCGTTAAAGACGATCTGTTCGCCAGCATCGGTGAGCACACCGTTGTTATTGAAGTCGATCCAGCCATTCAAATAAGTCTCTGCGCCACTCGTGTTGGTGACATTGACGGTCACGCTGAGTCCCGTTTGACCTTGAATGAGACCCACTGGCAATGTGACACCGTCTTCATCATCGGAACCGGTGATGTCATCGCCCGTGGCCGTGGCATTCGCTGTCTGCGTGTATTCGTAATCGACGAGCGCTCCCATTTTAACCGTGGTGTCTCTGATGCTGCTGGCGCTGACCAGAGTGCTGAGATCGCCGAAGTCGATGCTAGGTGCCGGAGTCAGGCTGTAGGAGGCGCTGGTGCCGACGCAGCCATAAGTATCCGTGGCTCGAATCGTGAAGGTGGCTGTAGTGGAGGCCGTCGGTGTGCCACTGATCACCCCCGTGCTCGAATCGAGAGCGAGTCCGGTCGGCAGTGCGCCGCTGGCGACGGTAAACACAAACGGAGCGGTTCCAGCCGATGGCGTCATGATCTGCGAGTAGGCGGTATTGATAAAGGCCGCCGTTACAGATGCTGGTGCGATGTTGATCACCGGGCAGGCTGGACTGAGGCTGTATGCCCGTGTGCCAGAGCAGCCATTGGCATCTGTGGCTCGGATGAAAAAGTTGGCTGCCGTCGCGCTGTTCGGCATACCGCTGAATACTCCCGTGCTGGCATCCAAGCTCGCCCATGCAGGCAGGCTACCGCTGCTGAGGGTGAAGGTATAAGGAGCCGTTCCGCCGCTGCCGCTGATCGTTTGACTGTAGGCTGTGCCCACCAGGGCGGCAGCGAAGCTTGCAGGGCTTAGGGTGACGACAGGGCAAATCTGCAGACTGATCACCTGCGTGCCCTGGCAGCCATAAGCATCCGTGGTGCGCACGGTGATGTTGGTGGCAGGGCTGGCGGCGACGGTGGGCGTGCCGCTGATCACGCCAGTAGCGGCGTTCAAGGTGAGGCCGGTGGGCAGCGCGCCTGCGGTGACGGTCCATGAACCATACGGTGCCGTGCCGCCGCTGGCAGTCAGCGTCTGAGTGTAGGCGGTGTTGATGAGGCCCTGCGTGGCTGAACTTGGGGCGATGCTGATTGGCAAGCACACCGGCGTGAACGTGTAGGCGCGGATGCCGGTGCAACCATTGGCGTCGGTGGCGCGGAGGGTGAAGTTAGCCACGGAGGCACTGGTCAATGTGCCGGAAAGCACTCCGCCCGCGCTCAGTGCGAGTCCCGATGGCAGGGCGCCTGCACTCACGGCATAACTATAAGGTCCGGTGCCACCAGCAGCCGTAATTGTCTGCGAGTAAGCCGCAGCGACGGTGCCATTGGGCACGGTGGTCGGGGAAAGCGTGATCGTTGGGCAATTGATCGTGAGCAAGTTGTCTTCCACTTCACCCATGCCAGCCGCGCCGACGGACGTCGGGTTTTGCACGTCGCTGAACCGCACGCGCATGCCGCGCTGACCGGGGATGGCAGCAGCGGGGACGGTGAAGTTGATCGTTTGAGCCACGCCGTTGGTGCCGTTGGCCACGAGCGTGTTAGTAGCGATCTGTTCACCGACATCGGTAAAGGAACCGTTGTTGTTGAAGTCGATCCAGGCATTCAGATAGGCCGCTGCGCCGCTGAGGTTGGTGGTGACGACGGTGGCGGATGAAGC
>JAPLUM010000440.1 GCA_026397605.1 Verrucomicrobiota bacterium
ACGAGGTGCGCGGCTTCGTCGGCTACTCAGGCTGGTCCGAAGGTCAGCTGGAAAAGGAAGTGGAAGCCCGTTCCTGGATCATCACTCCCGCTAAAAAAACGATCTTAACGACAGAACCACCGACCGCCCTCTGGACCAAAGTGCTTGAGGAGATGGGCCCCGTTTATCAAATCATTGCCCACATCCCTGAGGATGTGGAGTTGAATTAAGCCGCTTCCTCTATTCACCCCAAACAAACATTATGGCCGACTCCTACACCGAAGTAACAAATCAAAACTGGTTCAGCCGCATCGGCGAATCCATCAAAGGCATTCTCTTTGGAATCATCGTGATTCCCGTGATGGTGATTCTACTCTGGTGGAATGAAGGGCGTGCGGTCACGACAGCGAACAGCCTCAAAGAAGGTGCCGCTGCGGTCATCAGCGTAGCCGCCGACAAAGTAGATGCCGCCAACGACAAAAAACTCATCCACGTCATGGGTGAAGCCTCTACTCCCGGCCCCGTGAGTGATCCAGACTTTGGTATCAGCGTGCCTGCCCTGAGATTGCTCCGCACCGAAGAAATCTATCAGTGGGTGGAAAACAAGAAGTCCGAAACCAAAGAGAAGATCGGCGGCGGAGAGGAAACGACCACCACTTATACCTATGAGAAGGACTGGGTGGATGAGCCCATCAAGTCCTCTGAATTCAAGCAAGCCGCTGATCACGTCAACCAGGGCAGCCTGATTGCTGGCAATGCTGAATTCCGCGCCGAAGATGTCACTCTTGGCAGCTTTAAAGTTCCAGAAGATTTTGTCAGCCGCATGGGCAATCCAGAGGGATATGCCCTTAAAGAGGAGTCCCTCAATTCACTCACCGGAGACATGAAGGACGCCGCCTCTATCGAATAGGGCGCCTTTTACTTTGGAGAGAAGCCAAGTGCTCCGCAGATCTGCGATGTCCGTATCTCTTATGAGATCGTCAAAGCGGGGGCTTTTAGCATCCTCGCCGCCCAGCTTGCAGACACCTTTGAGGAGTACCCCACGAAAGCCGGTGATTCGATCAGCTTCATTGAAGAAGGCAGTGTCAGTGCCGAGACGATGTTTAAAAACGCCGCCAGTGCCAACACCATGATCACTTGGCTAGTCCGCTTCCTCGGATTTCTCTTCATGAGCTTTGGATTCATGGCCATCATGCGGCCCCTGAGCGTCCTCGGCAGCGTGATTCCGTTCATCGGCAGCATCATCGGTATGGGCACAGGTCTGATCTCCTTTGTGCTTGCTGGCACCATCTCCCTTTTCGTGATCGCTATCGCATGGATTGTGGTTCGTCCTTTGCTGGGAATCGTGTTACTGGCACTTGCTATCGGCGGCTTCCTCTATTCACGGAAATTGGCTGCAAGCAGCAAGGCAACAGCCGCCACCGCTTAATCTCTACTGATCCCACCTCCCTTAAACAGTCATCATGCGCCTCTTCACACTCCTTTGCGGTCTTTGTCTCCTCAGCTTCAGCGCTAGTCCAGCCTTTGCTCAAGCTCCTGCCAGTAAGGTCCGAATCGTCACTCGCAATCTAGAGCCGTTTTCCTTTGAAAAGGACGGACGCCGCCTCGGCTACGCGGCGGAACTCTGGGACCAGCTCGCACGGGAGTCAGGCCTGGAGTATGAGGTGCAGGTGGTGGCAACTGCCCAGGAAATCATTGATGCGCTGAAGAATAAAACAGCCGACGTCGGCGTCGGTGCCCTGAGTGTGACCGCGCAGCGTGAGGCCGTCATTGACTTCACCCAGCCTTTCTATGAGTCCGGTCTGCAAGTGCTTGTAGCCGGATCAAGCGGCAGCTTTGCAGATAACATTTTGTCCCTCGTTGCAAATCTCTTCAATCTTGAGTTGATCGGCATGTTCCTGCTGCTCATCGGCACCATGTTCATCATTTCCCATCTGGTGTGGCGTTGTGAACACAAGGTCAATGAAGACCAATGGCCTGCACATTATAGAAGCGGCATGTGGGAATCGTTTTGGTGGACGATCAGCACCCTGCTCGTAGGCGGCGCAGACAACAAAGGCCCTGTCGGTGTTGGCGGACGCATCGTGGCCATCGTTTGGATGCTGTTGAGCATTGTCCTCGTATCTTTACTCACGGCCTCATTCACAACCACACTCACCATCAATACCCTCAAAGGTGACATCAATGGCCCTGGCGACCTGCCTGGACGCAAAGTCGCCACCGTCAAAGGCAGCACCGCTGAAACATGGCTCACCGCCAATAGCGCGAAGGTGCAAACCTTTGCGACAGTCACCGAGTGCATCACCGCCCTCAAAGACGGCTTAGCAAACGCCGTCGTCTATGACGCGCCAGTTCTTCAATATGAAGCCTCCAAAATGAATGACGATAAACTGCAAATGGTTGGCCCTGTATTTGTGCGCCAGAATTATGCCTTCGCCCTCCAGCAGGACAGCACCCTTCGTGAGAAGCTCAACCAAGCTCTGCTGGTAGCATCCGAGCGCGGTGTCGGTAACGAATTACGCAAAAAGTACTTTGGCGAAGATCAGTAACCGTCCGAAATTCAGTCTCATTTTGGATAGGTTATAGCTGGGTCAATTGTGTCATTTGACAAACAACTTAGCTCCGACTCATTTGGAGTTAGGCAGACCCCCAATTCATCTGCACATTAATCATCATGAAAAAACCCATTCTTAGTTGCCTCGCCAGCCTTCTCTTTGTTTCGATCTCTACAGCCCAACAGTCTGTAAGCTATCCTGAGGACAAACCGATCATCGACATCACCTTTCCAGAAGACTGGGAAGTGAAACCGAAAAAAGGTGTCCTCTATGCGCACCCAGCAGACGACGCGAGCTTTTTCATGTCTCTGGCCCCACTGGAGGCTACTAGCGCTGACACCGCAGCCGGCGCTGCTGAGGTCAAAGAGGAGATCGAAGACCTCTTCAAAAATGTCGTTTATCAAGAGCCTCAGGAAACCGAGATCGACGGACTGAATGTTCTGCTCATCAATGCCAAAGGCGAGGATGAGGATGGTAAAGCGAACATCAATCTCTGGATGATCACCAAGAAAGATGAGCCAACTCTCCTGCTGCTGAAATGCATTTCATCCCAAGAAGCTTTTGAAAAACATGGTGAGACCGGTTTAGCCGTCATCAAGACAATCGCCGCGCATGTAGCCGAAAGCACGACCCAAAATTACAGCTTCCCGAGCAAAGAGAGCCCAGAGTTTTCCATCGACTTCCCTGCTGACTGGAAAATGGAAAACAATGATGAAGGTACCTATGTTGAATCGCCTGATAAACTCATCGCGATGAACGTGCTTTTCATTGATGTCGCCGATGTCGAAGTCGCGCGTGAAACCATGAAGAAGAAGATCGGCGCCAAGTATGCCAGCATTGAGTGGAATCAAGGTGGCGAACCTGAGGTGAACAAAGACGAGGCTCTTGGACTCACCTCCATCTTTGACAATGCAGTAGCCATAGATTCAGAAGTGAAATACAGCGTGAACTTCGTCCAATACGTCCGCAAAGGCAGTGATAAGTTTCTCCTGTTATTCAGCCAGCAGCCGCTGAAAGCCCTGGATACTCACGGCGAGGCCATGTCTGAGATCATCAAGTCGATTAAGGTTAAGGACCAATAACGTCCACCTTCAGGGGCATGACCTAGAAACAGCAAATCTAAGTCATGCCTCAAAGTAAAAGTAAGCTGGCTCTATCACAAGAAATACATATTCATGGAACAACAGCCAGCACTGCCTAGCTCCGCAATCACAGCTCCCAGCAAAGGGAAAATCTTTGTGGGTCTTCTCATCATGATCGGGTGGATCATGGTTCATGTGGTGCTGTTCTATCTCTTCGTCGTCAGCGGCTTTCTGGTTGAGTTTGCACTCGGCTTTATTAAAAGCATCCTCTTCAATGACCAACACGCATTATCCTCCATGGACTTAGTCTGGGAAGGCACATTACGAACAGGTCTAATCATCGCAGGCGCTGCGGGTATTCCCCTTGGCTTAGCCAAATTTTGGTTCATCCACCAAAAGCGCCTCAAGAAAGCCTTTTGGCTGACCTTGCTCATCGGCTTCCTCTTTGAGCTCTACGCTGTCTATATTCTGCTTACAACGGCCTTTAGTTGATCGACCTGAGTCTTCAGACATTTAGCCGAGCTAGGCCGCGCTGCAGATCTGCTGGCATCTAACCTTAATGATGAACCCTGAAACCTCGCCGCACCCATCACCCAAAGGCCTGTCCTTTCTCATGATCTGCCTCGGCCTGATCTTCATGACTCTCTGGCTAGCAGGTGCCTTTGTTTTGGGCACCATGAAGCTCATGGCCAGTGTCATGGCCAATGATTCAGGAGGAGCCAGCCCTGATGCGCACATGACCTTAATCGGCAGCATGATGGCAGGGCAGGTGCTAACCGGTCTTGCAGGCATTCCTGCCGGCGCGGCCTTTTTCTGGCGCAGCTGGCGCAAGCGACTCCTATGGACTTTCGGCTCACTACTGGTCGTCGGTCTTGCCATTCAAATCCTATCCTTCACTTCCTTTTTCTCATGAATATCCAACACTCCCTCACCCTTTGCTTTCTCCTCGCTGGCACACTTGCCCAAGCTGAGTCGCGGGCGCTCTTTTTCGCCAAAGAAACGGCTAAAGAGTCCACCCGTATTGCTCTCAGCATTGACGACGACAAAAAAGTCTATGGCACCAAAGTATGGCAGCCCAAGGATGAGCATGGCGCACGCGGCACCCTCCAAGGAATCGTCAACGGTGACGTCATTCAAGTGGTTTACGAATACACCATTGAAGGCTCCGAGCAGAGTGAAGAAATGGTCCTCAAACTAGACGGCGACACCCTCCTCATCGGTGAAGGCGAATTGGAGGATGCAGGCAAAGGACGCCTGAATTTGAAAGAGCCAAACAAGGTGAGCTTTACCACCGCATTAAAGAAGGTGCCCGTCAGCGAACCCAAGCCAGGCACGCCAGAGCGCAAGACCATGATGGACGCCATGCGCGGGCCTATTTCAGAGTATGCTGGCAAGCCCGTGACCTTTACGGGTAAAATCCGCGCCATGGGTTCATGGGCACGCTTTTCTGGTGCTGTCACACCAGCCGATGGCAAGAAGGTGAACAACGAAGGCATCGCCGCTGACATGGAACTCGACTTCATCGCCATCCTAAAAAAGGATGCCGATGGCAACTGGACGGCTCCGCACTGGGGCTTTGCAGGTGACACGAGTGTGCTTGAAGAAGCCAAGGAAAAGTATCCGAAAGCACCCTGGCCACTGTTTGAATGGGTTCAATAATTCCAACATGCGCCCTCATGAATCAAGCACTCCTCCTAGCAGTCCTAGCACTCACCGCCTCGTTTCTGCACGCTCAGGACAAAGCCGCCTTGAAGCGCATCTCCAGCGTTTTTGAAACGGTGGAAGAAAACTACAAGTACTGGCCGCACCACAGCATCACGGGTGAAAATCTTGAGGGTGGATACGCCTTCGAGCACCATGTGTGGCAGAGCAACGACGAGCCACCACTCTACCGTGTCGAATCACTCTCCTTTGACGACCACGGCCAGGCGAAGAAGCAATTCTTCTTCAAAGGCAGCCAACTGCTCTTCGTGCTCGACCGGTCAGAAATGACGCCGATGCAGGAGAAAGCAGCCACGAGCGTCGTCGAAAAGCGCCTCTACTTTGCCGAAGGCAGCCTGATCCGTATGCTAGAAAAAGCTGGCAAGTTTCCCGAGGGAAAACCAACGGACACCACCTCTCTCAAAAACAAGGACACCCCCGTCGAAGAGGTTCTAGGTGCCGGTGAACTCTACGGCGAACTAGAACGCGAAGCTCAGGCCATCATGGTTAAGGTTAACAAAATCTCATCCGATGACGCTCCTGCCGCGCCAACCACTGAACTTAGCATCTTCGGCGACGGATGGCGTCTCATTCGTGGCTCCCAGTCACGCAATGGCCAGTACGCGCTGGCCTGGGGCATACAGGGGAAATCCATGCCGGAAGGAGAGACCGATGCGGATGGCGCCATTTCTGCGAACGATCCAGAAGCCGAAGGTCTCACCAACTATGTGATCAACCTCAGCACTGGAGTCATTCTAGGCAAAACGAATGGAATCCATGCCAGCGACAAATCCACTAGCGGACACTACACCCAGGAGGTCGGTTGGAGTTCTGCGAACAACTATTTTGTCCAAATATGCAGTGGCAAGTGGGCCACGTTCTCCGCAAGCTTCTACGAAATCAGTCCCGTTGATGAGGCACTCTCAGAACCAATAGACATTCTGGAAATGGCCAAAAAGGCGGCATTCTCAAATCTAGAGGGCGGTGACATCCTGAAAAAGTTCGATAAAGACGACTTCACGACCACCCTCCATGATGTGAAAATTGCACAGCGTGGCTCTAAAACCTTCGTCGTTGTTGAAGTCGCAGGCCAAATTCCGAAAAGCGAGGAAGAGGGAGCTTACTTCAATCTCACCCTTACCTTCCAGCTCATGCCTGATGAAAACGGCGGCAGGTCTCAGCTCCAATGGACAGGCACCGAGTCCCATTACGATTAATCCGGATCAAGCTTCGTCTTTGTTAATGCAAAAAGCATTCCCACGCCCTCCCATGAAACCAACTCTCTTCAAACTCCTCACCTTCTTTTTCTGCGCACCGTTAATGATGGCAGATCAAACCAACAGTGACGCAGAGTCAGAAACCGCTACGAAGCAAAAAGGTGCTGAAGAAAAGACTGCCTTCGTCTTCGATGAGCAGCCGTACTTTCAGCGGGAATCCAAGGACGGCCTGCGCGAATACCTGACCGAAGGTGAGACCTTCGAAAAATGGAGCACCCTAGTTTCCATCCGCGAAATAGAAGGAGTCGAAGACGCACGAGCCTACGCCTTCCAGACCGTCAAAAATGCTAAAGCGGACTCTCCTAACAATAATGGCCAAGTGATCGGCAATGAAGAGTCCGGCACTTATTTTGCCGATTTTCTAATGTTCCCACCCGAAGGCTCTGATATTACCTTTGCTGAATGGAATATCATGCGCATCACAAAGACTGCGGCAGGTATCCAGCAACTACAGTACGCCCGTCGTTTCTACGACTTCGATGTATCGACCGCCAAAATCATCAAAGCCGACCGCGAAAAAATCATGGGGCAACTGGCCACGCTTGAAATCCCTGTAGAGGCAGCCGCTGATGTGCAGACCTACAGTTACCCGAATGAGGAGAAGACCGACTTTGCAGTGTCTTTCCCCGCTCCATGGGAAATGAAGAAAACAAAGCGCGGCGTGTTTGTGGAGTCCTCAGACAAACACCTCGCCATGAACGTCTTTATCATCGACACCGCCGAGGTCACCGAAGAGGAAGAGTCACTAAA
This sequence comes from Verrucomicrobiota bacterium, assembly GCA_026397605.1. Lineage (GTDB taxonomy): Bacteria > Verrucomicrobiota > Verrucomicrobiia > Verrucomicrobiales > Verrucomicrobiaceae > Prosthecobacter. Next base: position 7,345 of record JAPLUM010000440.1, read on the forward strand.
AAAACAGGTTGGAGAAAACTTCAAAGAGATCCTCTGGAATGATGGCAATGATCCTGAAGTCGCTGGTGGTGACGATGTGGGTCTGACCTCAGTCACCCACAAGGGGGTCGCGTCAGATGGCGAAGGCACCCAGAAGCACCTCTTGTTCCTGATTTCCTATGTGAAAAAGGAAGGGGACAAATCGCTCATCCTTCTCTGCCAGTGCCCGTTTGACTCGGTTGAAAAGTATGGTGACACACTCGATGCCGTCATTAAATCGGTAAAGGTCCGCCTATAATCCGTTAAAAGCACCAGGCGGCGGAAAAGTCGCCGCCTCATTCCGGCGGGCCAGAGCGAGGTTTCTCTGGCAACGCTTTGGAAAAAGCGATCACCTGATATCGTGAAGTGTATAAAGATTTTTGGTCATTTCCGCCACGGAAGTTGGCATCCATGAAGATTCTTGGTCATTTCATTGGAGGAAGTGAGTTTCCTGAAAATGAAACATTAAACCGAGCCACTTGCAAAACCTCCCATTCAAAATCTCTGCGCCCTTTGCCTCTCTGACCCTTTGCGGCTAAATCAGGGGATCAAAGCGGACCAATCCCTTTGCCGCAGAGAGGCAAAGGAGCAGAGGACGCAGAGGTTTTGCAAGAGCCTCAACCTAATCCGTAAAGAGGCTTTAGCTGGTCCTTTGACGTTGTTTCTGCACGAGTGATTATTCAACATGCGGTTTTCCCACAGATTCAGAGAACCCGCAGATTGGGAGAAAAAATCTGTGGGTTCTCTGAATCTGCGGGAAAATCGTCAGTTCAACGGAACTGACAGCTCAAAGCTACCGTTGGCCCTCTTTATGGGTCCATCGGATTTAAGCCAAAAAAAGCGCATAGCGGTTAGACCATGCGCTTGATTAATTCAGTGAAAGTAATTGTCCGTCTTAGCAGCAACCGCCCTCACAACCACCGCTGCAGCCGCCTTCGCAGCCGCCACTGCAGCTCTCTTCACACTCTTCAGCGATGCCGTTGCAGTCTTCTTCTTCCATTTCCTCTTCCTCTTCTTCTTCGGTGTCCGCGTCTTCTTCATCTGAGACGCCGTCACAGTCATCGTCGGTGTCCTCGGAGTCAGCGGTGCCGTCATTGTCGTCGTCCATATCTTCTTCGTCATCGACGCCGTCACCGTCGTCGTCGCCGTAGCTTTCACCGACTTCTTCAAAGAGGCTTTCGTCTGCCTCACATGACTCTTCTTCAGAAAGTTCTTCTTCGGATTCCTCTTCGAGTTCTTCGGATTCTTCTGTGGCAGCCTCTTCGTCATATTCTGAAACTTGTTCTTCGAAGGCGGACTCCTCCTCTTCGCTCACCTCTTCTTCGACTTCTTCGACGACAGACGTTTCTTCATAATAATCGTCATACTCTTCGATGGTGTCTTCGGTATAGTCCCAGGATTCGTAGCTTTCGAATAACTCTTCTTCATCACCAAAACAGGTGTTCATGACCTCAATGTCTGACTCTAGGATGCTCCAGGATTCATAGAACTCAGAGTAGTTCACGCTGATAATCTCAGAGTAGGCCCACATGGCATTTTGAAGGCGGCTCCACTGATACATGTAGGAGGCATAACCAAGTCGGCCTTTACCTTTGCTGCGGCAACGATCCAGATTATTGATCAAGCCGACGATGTCATGGACCATGCGCGACTGGAAGGATTTGGGTTTGGCCTTACCATTGACTTTTTTCAAATTGGCAAACAATCCGTCCAATTGCTTGCTGCTCTGCGCCATATGCGCTTTTTCTTTGGCGGTAAGAGGCCCCTTCTTTTTAAAGCGGGCGACATGCGGGCCGTAATGCTCCTGATACATCTCATAAGCGCTGTGCAGGGAACTGACTCCACGGCCAACGGTGGACTTCGGGTACGCTCCGCGAATCATTCCCCATGAGGCGGCGAGCTGTGTGATTCCACGACCTGTATCTTCCAGGCCCGTAATCATGCTGGCATCCTTTTTCTTGATGCCTTCTTCCATGAGGTCAATGCCATCCCATGCCGCATTCAGTGCCAACCAGTAAGGCTTTGTTTGCTTGGCCTTTGGATTCACTTCGTCTGAGTGCTGAACGATGTAAATCAAAGACTTGCGCATATCGCCAACAAGGCTAAGCGGACCCGGCTGGTCTCCAGTCTTGTTCGATACTTTGGCAGGGGCTTTGGTCGTTTTAGCCTGGATCGTTTGTGCGGTCATGCCGAACAAGCTGAAGCAGGCTAGTATTTGGATTAGCTGTAGTGATTTCATAGTGGGAGAGTGTTTTTTAGACCGGAAATTCATATTTGTCGCCATTAAAGAGAAACAATTCTGAAGCATCAACTAGGCCAACTCGCCTGCGTTCAAGTTCCCAATCGTCTTCCAAATTACAGACTAGCCAAGCAATCAGACGGCTCTTTCCAACTTCTCATCAATGCGAGCCACGAGGGTGTCTAGCAGTTCGCTATTGCCAAAGCGCTCCACGACACCGGCTAAGAAACCTTCGATGATGAGCTTGCGGCTTTCGCTGTCGCTAATGCCGCGGGCTTTGAGGTAGAAGAGTTCTTCGTCGCTGATGGGGCCGCTGGTGGCACCGTGGCTACATTTGACCTGGTCGGCGTTGATTTCGAGACCGGGCAGGCTGGTGGCTTCGGCTTCGTTGCTGTTCAGCAGGTTCCGGCAGGTCTGGTAGGCTTCTGTGTAATGGGCACCTTCATCGAAGATGATCAGGCCGCTGAAAATGCTGCGGGAGGTACCATAAAGAGCATTTTTGTAAAGCAGGTCGCTGGTGGCATGAGGTGCCTTGTGCCGCTGCAAGGTGCGCTGATCGACGATCTGATCGCCGATCGGCAAACTGACACTGAGCATGTCGCTGCGAGCGCCCTGCCCGACGAGATCGCTGACGCTCTCGCTGCGGCTAAAGGAGGCTCCGAGCTGCACCTGGAAGCTTTTCACGCTGGCATCGCGTCCAGCAGTGATGCTGGAAAGATGCAGTGCTTGTGCATCATCGGCCAGTTCCTGGCAGGCGGCGTAGGTGACCTTGCTGCCGCTGCCACCGATCAGATCGGCGATAGCGATGCTGAGTCCGCCTTCACCTTCGAGACTGCGATAATGATCGACGACACTGACCTCTGAGTTGTCGCCCGTAACGACGAGCGTGTGGGGAAAGATGGCCGCGTGGTCGCCGACGACCCAATGAAAGATTTCGACCGGCTTTTCGATAACGACGTTCTTCGGCACAATAATGACGGTGCCTGCTTTGACATGTGCCAGATGCAGCGCCGCAAATTTGCTGGAGCCGAGAGCTTGTTCACCCTTCATGAAGTGCTGTTGGAGGACGTCGACATGAGCTTTGAGAGCTTCCTCAAAGGTCACGCAGACCACGCCAGAAGGAAGACCGCTCGTGTCAGATTCGACGAGTGTGTCGTTCACAAAAACAAAACGTGCAGCGCGCTCCTTGAGCCCCTCTGTTGCTGAGAGAGCGGCCTGGATCTCCGCTGGAGTCGGCGCTTTGGCAGGTGAATGCTCGGCGAGTTCGATCTTCTTAGCGTTCGAGTAGCGCCAGTTTTCGTCTTTGAGGCTAGGGATCGGCAGCGATTGGAAGTCGGCCCATGCGGCGGAGGAACGCGTGGCGAACCAGTCTGGAGCGTTCGTGTTAAGAGTGGGAGTGATGGCGAGGAGGCCGGTGGAGGTGTCTGTAGGAGCGGAAGGCATTGTGGAGGCGGAAAGGGCAGTTGGCAGCATTGTCGGCAAAAATGATGAAGAATTTAAAAAATGGGTTTCGGATTCTGTTTATGGGGCGGTCCAGAGCTTCGACTTTTTGACGATTGGCGTGTGGTCATGTCAAATAGCACGAAGCTGCTCCCACAAAGAATCAACAGACTCAGGCACTTCCAGAGCATTGTCTGACAGAAAAATCCTACTGTCGAAGCAAGCAATACAGGGACTGGGAAAAGCCATCCGAAAGGCAAATTGAACGCCATTCCGAACGAGAAAAATGAGACCGTAGATCCAATAGCACATGAGTGAGTAAACCTCCGACCACGGTCAGTCTGACTCCAATCCAAGAACTGCAGAGTAATTTTCATCACGATGTCTAGAAACTGCGCTCTACGCACTTCACCCAACACTTCCCTCCATCTCCAGATCGATGAGCCGCTTTAACTCCACGCTGTATTCCATTGGGAATTCCTTCACGAGGTCGTTGATGAAGCCGTTGACGGACAGGCTCATGGCTTCGGCTTCAGTGAGGCCGCGCTGCATGAGGTAGAAGATTTGGTCGGCGCTGACTTGGCTGACGCTGGCTTCATGCTGTGTGGCGTGCTGGTTGCCGCGCACGGAGATGGCGGGGTAGGTGTCGGTGCGGCTGCTGGAGTTGATGAGCAGGGCGTCGCACTCGGTGTTGTTTTTGCAGCCTTTGAGGTGCTTCGGGATGTGGACGAGGCCACGGTAAGTGCTGCGACCTTCGCCGATGGAGATGGATTTGGAAATGACGTTGCTGGTGGTGTCGTCTGCAGCGTGAACCATTTTGGCACCTGTGTCCTGATGTTGGCCACTGTTAGCGAGAGCGATGCTGATGACCTCACCACGGGCGCGTTTGCCTTTCATGATGACGCCAGGGTATTTCATGGTGAGGCGGCTGCCGATGTTGCAGTCGATCCAGCGTACTTCTGCGTCTTCCATGGCGATACCGCGCTTGGTGACGAGGTTGAAGACGTTGCTGCTCCAGTTTTGCACGGTGACGTATTGGATCTTGGCACCCTTGAGGGCCACGAGTTCCACGACGGCGCTGTGCAGCGTGGCTGTCTCAAATTTCGGTGCGGTGCAGCCTTCCATGTACATGACCTCAGCGCCTTCATCGGCGATGATGAGCGTGCGCTCGAACTGGCCGAACTGCTCGCTATTGATACGGAAGTAGGCCTGGAGTGGGTGTTTTACTTTGACGCCGGGCGGGACGTAAATGAACGAACCACCGCTGAAGACGGCGCTGTTGAGTGCGGAATATTTGTTGTCACCCGTGGGTATGACTTTGCCGAACCACTTTTTGAAGATCTCAGGGTGCTCTTTGAGGCCTTCGCTGCTGTTCACGAAGATAACGCCCTGCTCCGAGACTGAGGCTTTGATGTTCGAGTAAGCGGCTTCGCTATCATACTGTGCTTCGACGCCAGCAAGGAATTTACGTTCCTGTTCAGGGATGCCAAGGCGGTCGAAAGTCTTCTTGATGTCCTCTGGCACGTCGTCCCAGGAGCGCTTCGGCTTTTGGCCGTCGCTGAGGTAGTAGCGGAATTCGTCGAACTTGATGTTTTCGAGATCCTTGGTGGCCCAGTTGGTGGGCGTGGGCTTGTCTAAGAAAATCTTCAGCGCCTTGTGACGGAACTCACGGACCCAATCTGGATCGTCTTTCACGTCGCTGATGTAGTCGATCGTCTTCGACGTGATGCCAAAGCCGGAGTCATACTTGTTGCGCTCGGGAAACGTGAAATCACCAATGTTATCGACCTTGATGTCGGAGATGTCGTTTTCGAGGGCGGAGGATTCGACTTTGGGAAGTTCCAGGGTGGAGTCGGGGGCGGAGACCATAATGTTAGAGTTGGCGGATTTCAGGTTTCAGTGTTGGGCATCTCAACTTGGCAAAGTTGGCGGTGGCCCCATGGGGCGACGCATTACGGCGTAAACTTTAGAGGTGCTGGAGAGTGAGTTTTCGGAGACGAGCGTGAAAGTGGATACGAGTTCCCAGTCATTCTGAGCGTTTTTGTTGATAGTGGCCATCATCTGCTCGGTATCGACGGTGAGTCCTCCGAACATCCCTGTAGTAACTGGGAACTCCAGGGTTTGGTAATACCAGACGGTTTTCATAATGTTTCATGCTGCCTTCGTCAGCGGCTCCTCAACGACCCAATCATACCCCCGTTCTTCCAGTTCTAGGGAAAGCTCTTTGCCGCCGGTTTTGACGATGCGGCCGTCTTTAAGGACGTGGACGATATCGGGTTGGATGTAGTTTAGGAGGCGCTGGTAGTGGGTGATGACGAGGAAGCCGCGGTTTTCGCTGCGCATGGCGTTCACGCCACGGGAGACGATCTTGAGGGCGTCAATGTCGAGACCGGAGTCGGTTTCGTCGAGGATGGCGTATTTCGGCTCCAGCATCATGAGCTGGAGGATTTCGTTGCGCTTCTTTTCGCCGCCGGAGAAACCTTCGTTGACGCTGCGGCTTGTGAAGCTGCGGTCCATCTCGAGCTGGTCCATGCGGGCGTACATCTGTTTGTAAAATTTCACTGCGTCGATGTCTTCACCCTTCGGCAGGCGGGACTTTAGGGCAGCACGGAGGAAGTTGGCGTTGCTGACGCCTGGGATTTCGTTCGGATACTGGAAGGCTAGAAAGAGTCCGGCACGGCTGCGCGCATCGACGGCCATGTCATGAATATTGACGCCATCGAGCAGGATCTCGCCGCTGGTGACTTCGTAGTCGCTGTGGCCGCAGAGGACTTTGCTCAGGGTGCTTTTGCCTGAACCGTTAGGTCCCATGATTGCATGGACTTCACCTGGATTGATGGTGAGATTGAGGCCTTTGAGGATTTCGCGGCCTGGGATGGTGGCGTGGAGGTCTTTGATTTGGAGGGACATGAGGGGAGAGGATTTGAAAAACTGAAAAGCTGAAAAACTGAAATTAGTGTTTGGCGGTGCAGGTCTCGCAGGTGCCATGAATGGCGATTTCCATGCGGGTGACTTTGGTGCCTTTTGGGAAATTCCAGAACTTGGCGGGATCAAAGTCGGCCGCGGGGTGGGCATCGATGACTTTACCGCAGGTCTCACAGTGGAAGTGGATGTGCTCGTGTAGATTGGCGCAATAGCGTGACTGGCCGCGATCTAGGTGTACCTGCTTGATCAGGCCATGCGTGGTGAGATGCTCAAGACAATTATAGACCGTAGCCAGGGAGATATGAGGCGAGCGGGATTTGACGCGATCCAGGATATCGTAGGCCGTCGGGTGATCTGTCGAGGAAGCTAGGACATCAAAGACCTCTCGCCGATGCGGTGTCAGCCGCACATCTGATCCTAATACGGCAAGCCGACAATCCAAGCCGGTCGGCTTGGTCGAGGAACGCATTGTAGGGGAGTTCATGGTTGTTTAGAATTAGAATTAGAATGATTCTAATCATAGTGAAACGCGGCTTTTGCAAGCCCAGATGCCTTTTTTGCATCAAAAAGGAAGAATTCGCGGATTCAATTGGAGCCTATGACGAAGGCCATCGGCTGTCAGCCTTGGCGTTTTTAAAGCTCACGCAGTGGAGCGCTCCGCTGGCGGGGGCTCGCAAGAAGCCTTCTAATCCACCAATTCAAAGATCCCTTCGATCTCCACAGCGATGCTTCCCGGCAGTGATCCCATGCCTACGGCGCTGCGGGCACCGATGCCATTTTCTTCACCCCAAATTTGGGCAAACAATTCGCTGCAACCATTGATCACCTTGGGATGATCAGCAAACTCAGGCGTACTATTAACCATGCCGAGCAGCTTCACCACCCGCTTGATCCGATCTAGACTTCCTAGCTCTTGCTTCAGAGTCGCCAGCATGGCCAGGCCGGTTTGTCGTGCCGCAGCGTGTCCATCCGCAAGTTCCAGATCCTCACCGACGCGCCCGCGGATCATCCCGCCATCTGCCAAATAGGGTCCATGCCCCGAGATATAGGCCACATTCCCAACGACCACGACTGGCTTATAAATCCCCCCCTTCGGCGGAGCTTCAGGGAGCGTTATACCAAGGGCGATGAGTTGGGATTCAGCGGACATATTCAGAAGGTTTGGTTTCCAGATTCTTGCAGCACCCGTTCAAAGACTCAATCTCAAACATGACTTTTTCTCTCACCCACCAATCGCGATCATGCGGCGGTTGGGTTGGTAGTTGTCGCGGAAGTCGTGTTCCTTGGGTTTTTTGGCGACGACGCTGTGGATGAAGTCGGCTAGCTCACTGTCGGAGCAGTCAGTGCGGAGGACGGTTTTTAAATCAAACTCCAGGTAGCTGCCCAGGCAGGGGCGCAGTTTGCCATCACTGGTCAGGCGGAGTTTGTTGCAGCTCTCACAGAAGTGCAGATTGGTCATGGCACCAATGAAACCGATCTTTTGGCCTGTGGCAGAGATCTCGTAATAAGTGGCAGGACCGTTGGTCTTGAAGTCTGGCACGGGCTTTAAGGGGCCGTAATGTTCTTCAACCATCTTCAGCGCGTGCCCGGCGGAGAGAAAGCTGTCTTCCTTGAGGACTTCCTGGGTGCTTACGGGCATAAGCTCGATGAAGCGGATCAGCGCACCTTTGCTGCGAGCATAGTCAATCAGTGGCACGAACTCGCGCTCCGTCTGATTTTTCATGAGCACACAATTCAGGCGGATGGACTTCATACCGGCGGTGATGGCTGCATCGATGCCTTCCAGCACCCGCGGCAGGAGATCCCTGCTGGTCGTGCGCTGGTAGCTGGCGCGGTCGAGAGAGTCCATGGAGACATTGGCGCTGGTTACGCCTGCTTTGACCAGCCGCGCGGCGATGGTTTCTCCCTGCTCTTCTTTGGCTAAAAGGGTGCCGTTGGTAGAAATGCCGATCTGCTCGATACCCGGTATGGCAGCAATCTGAGCGCAGAAGTCAGCCACTCCGGGCCGAGTCAGTGGCTCGCCACCCGTGACGCGGACTTTGCGGATGCCCATGCCTGCGCCGACACGGAGGACGCGGAGCATTTCCTCATAGCTGAGTACCTCTTCCTTCGGAAACCAGGCCTGCTCTTCTTCCGGCATGCAGTAACGGCAGCGCTCATTGCAGCGGTCCGTGACTGAAACGCGCAGATAAGAAATGAGATGGCCGAAGGCGTCTTCCACAGCAGGGTTATTCTAGCACCGGACCTTTGACGGACCAGCGCTTGGTGACGAATCCGGTGGCGGACTTTTCTTTCCACTTGGCAAAGTGGGCGGTCTGGTAATGGGCCTCCATGGCGGCCTGATCCAAATATTGTTCGCTGAGGGCAAAGAGATTTGGCTGCTCAAACTGGCGGTTCACTTCAAAGCGCAGGCAGCCAGGCTCCTTCACCGACTCGGCGGCATTGAGGGTGATGACTTCCAGGAACTCATCCACGCGGGATGGGTCGATTTCGAGAATCACAATAACATTGATCATGGTAGCTGTGACAGAGCCGATTTTGCGATAACATGCAACCTCCTGCTGTCGTATATCAGCAATCCTTTTCTCTTTTTTCTGACATGCTGTCTCCTTTCCAACTGCTCCTTCTTTTCTCAGCTGGCTCGCTCCTAGCGCAAGAAGCAAAGCCTGCAGCCGCTGCTCCTATAAAGCCCGAGCCGGTTAAATCGGTGCCAATTCCACCGCTTACCGCAGCTCCAGTGACGCCAGCGCCTGTGGCAAAGCCTTCAGTGCCACCCCCGACTGCTGCACCCGTTCCCACAGTTAACCCCGAGCCTGCTAAGCCCACGCCACCACCTCCTCCTCCTCCGCCAAAGCCGGAGTCTTTTTTCAAAGACAAAGCTCTGGAAGCTGCAGTGCGCAGGCAGGTCTTTGCCAAGCGTGACTCCCAAGAAGCCCTCACGGCAGAGGATGTCGCCAGCGTCTCCATCGTTGAGGCCAAAGGCGCAGGGATTACTGACCTTTCTGGTTTGGATAAGTGCAAAGCACTGGCCTCACTGACACTCACAGATAACAAGATCACGCGTCTAGACGCCCTGAAGGGGCTGGAGCGTCTTCAATTCCTGGATGTGGCCAATAACCAAATCATCGACTTGTCCATCCTCGCCAGCTGCAAGGCTCTACAGTATGTGGAACTGACGAACAACAAAGTTGCTGATGTTTCTCCTCTTGGCGACATCCCAGCCCTGACATCGCTGTATCTGGCAGGCAATCAGATCACGGACATCTCCGCGCTGTTCAAGCTGCCTAAAGTCTGGACTCTCTACCTCGATAGTAACAAAATCAGCAGCCTACAAGGCATCGGCGCTTTGAAGTGGCTGTCCATGCTGTCACTAAAAGACAATCAAGTCGCTGATCTCAGTGCCATAGAGCCTTTAACTGAGTTGCAATTCCTGTTTCTAGATAAGAATCCCGTCACTGACATCACCCCACTGCATCGCATGTGGATGAAGGACAATGAGGGCGCTCGCGAATGGGCGCCGTATTGCCAGATCTTCATCCCGGGCTGTCCGCTCAATGAAGGCTCCAAGGCTAAGGTCGCTGAGATGAAAAAAGCTGGTGCTCGTATCCGCCCGTGAAAAATTCTCTGTCCGGTTTTTGTCTATGCTGTGAGATACTGTCTGCATCATGAACTCTCAGGACACGCGCGCCGCCCAGATCTTTCTCAGCCATCACGACTTCGTCAAAGGGGTGGCCTTGAAGTATGCTCCATGGCCAGGATTGATGGAGGATATCTCCCAGCAAGTCTTCCTAGAGTTCATGGCCAAGGAGGAACGCTGGGATCTGGAGCGTGATTTGCGCCCGCTACTGGCAACGATGACACGGCATGTGGCCATGCGTCTCTGGCGCGACCGCACCCGCGAGCGCCCTGAGGTGGTGCAAAAGTTGGCCGACCATATCCGCCATTTAGCCGAAGAACGGGAGACGCCGCCGCGCTATGAGGAGGAGGTCACCATCCTGCGATCCTGCCTAACGAAGCTGCCTGAAAAGAGTCGTGAACTGATCCAGCGCTACTATTATAGCGATCTCTCCACGCCTGAGATCGCCACTCAGTTAGACATGAAGGCCGACACGATCTGCCGTGCTCTTTCCCGTGTCCGCGAAAAACTACGCGACTGCATTCAGCGTGAGATGAATCAAGGAGGTGCTGCTCATGCATGATCCCGTCCATGATCCAGAGGTGCTGATCCAGCGCTACCTGGAAGATCAGCTCACTGAAGCTGAGTCAGCCGCTTTTTTACAGCTCTTGCAGACACAGCCAGAGCTCGGTGATCGGCTGCTCCATCAGCTCCACACAGATGCAATGCTCTCAGACATCAAAGGTTTGTCAGAGTCTTCTACATTGCCTTTTCAGGTCATCGACGGTGAGGCTGCCCTGCCCAAGAGCACGCCGCGCCGATTCAGCCTCCGCAGCCTCTCCAGTGTAGCCGCCCTAGCAGCGTGCATTACCTTGGCCGCGACCTGGGCGTTGCGCTTCCTTTCGCCAGCACCGGATGCTGAGGCGACAACGTCCGCCGTTGCCGTTTTAACCCAAGGGATCAATCTGCAATGGGAGGGGGAAAGTCATGCTTCTGGCAGCCCGCTCACCCCAGGCTGGCTGCGATTAAAAAGTGGTCTGGCTCAGATTGAGTTTTATCAAGGTGCCCGAGTGACGCTGGAAGGTCCTGCCGCGTTTCAGCTCATTTCCTCCAGCGAAGCCTACTGCACCTCAGGCAAGCTGAGTGCTCATGTGCCGCCTCAAGCCAAAGGCTTCCGCATTCAGACTCCTAAAGGCACCATCGTCGATCTCGGCACCGACTTTGGCCTGGATCTGAATGATGCCGCATCACCCGTGCATGTCTTCAAAGGTGAGATCGAGTTTCATGGCAATAACTCGCCAATGCAGTCGCTCAAAGAAGGTCAGGCTCTGGCGCTCAGTGACCTCTCACGCAGCATGGTGGCCGATCAGTCCGCCTTTACTGCGCTGAATGAGGTGGATGAACGCACCGCTGAATCTCAGCGTTTAGCTTTTGAGAGTTGGCTTAGCCGGAGTTCTATTTGGAATCATGATCCGTCGTTGCTGCTGAGATTGGATTTTCAAGACAATCGCAATCTCCGTACTCTGCAGAATCACGCGCTGCATGCTGCTCAAGTGCCCGCTGGCAGCATCGTCGGTTGTGATTGGACAGATGGGCGCTGGCCAGGCAAACGCGCTTTAGAATTCCGCAATGTGAGCGATCGTGTCCGCCTGAATCTGCCGGGCCAGCATGCCGCACTGACAGTCAGCACCTGGGTGCGCATCAGTGGGCTCGACCGCAGTTACAATTCCCTCTTCATGACCGAAGGTTATGCTGATGCCGCAGCCCACTGGCAGATCACGCGGGATGGCAGACTCCGCCTCGGCATCGCTGGTAAGGATGGCCAACCATATCATCATAATTATACGGCTGCTATTATTACGCCTGAACGATATGGTCAGTGGCTGCACCTAGCCACTGTGATCGATCCTGCTGTCAATGAAGTACGACATTACTTGAATGGTGACCTCATCCAAAAGCTCACCCGCAAAGACATCTTTCCCGTACGGCTCACGGTTGCAGAGCTTGGCAATTGGAATGACGGCGGCCGTCATGATCGCGTCGCCATTCGCCACTTCAGCGGCGTGATGGACGAGTTTCTCCTTTTCAATCGCGCTCTGAGTGAATCAGAAATCGCCCGTCTAGCTGAATAACAGTGGCTTCAGTCGATGAGATCCAGGTCATGCCGTAATCGGCAGACCGGCTCCACCATCTCTTGTTCAGCTGCCGCACTCAGCTCAGCGTCGCTTTTGAAGCCAGCCAGGCGCGACATGCCGATTCTGTTTTGCGAGATCCAGTGCACGACTTTACGCGCCACCAGCTGCATCGAAGGAGAAGCCAAGCGTGCCGACCAGCCCCGGTATTCCCTGAGCGCCCAGAGACAGAGCACCCAGGCTCCAGCGCCTTGCCAAACTTCTCCTGTGTCAGCCATGACGACGATTTCCTGATCTGCATGAAGGTGCCGAATCGCAGGCAGTCGCCGCTCAGCCTCTGCTGAATCATAAGGCAAAAATTCCAGGTGAACGTAAGCTGGCTGAGTGCAGAGCCACTGCCGAACCCGCGAGCAAAGGCCGCAGCGAGCATCGTAGAAGAGGGTGAGTGTGTGCATGGGGGTGGTTTTTAGTTATGAGTTTTTAGAATTTGTTGGGGGGCTGAAGTCTCGGATGTTTGAGCACGATGTGGAGGGCTGCGGTGAGGCCGGTGATGGCTGCTAGGGCGCCGGCCATGATTAACGCTATGTAATCTTCTTTGTTCGCCGATACCGGATTAGGCGAGGCGGCCCATAAAACGAATTTTAATAGGACGATGCTCATGAAGCCTCCAGCGGCCCCGCAAACCGCGGCATTGCGCGGTTTGCGCAGAAATGATGCATCATTCACTAAAAAATCGGTCGGAACCAACGCCAGTAACCAAGCTGCGGTGATGGCAATTCCCGAATAGATTGATGAGATCAGCGTAAAGAGAAGGACAAACTGTAGACTGTCACTCAGGCTTCCTGCGGAATTAATAGACCAAAGACTAAAGGCTAAGAAAGTGATTACATTACACACTACCCATCCCCAAAACATAGCGATGAAGGTGCGGCGGACTTTAGGATGAATCATAAGCTGTAATAAGTTTAAATTTAGATTCTACGGGGGTCAGAATGCGCTGGTCATTCCAGCGCAGTCCATGAGGCTTGCTGTTAGGCACTCACTCGCAGCATCGGTGGCACGGGAGGTGGCATGGTGGCTAGGTGGGCGCGCTTCCGTAGTTTGGTGAAGAGCAGCAGATTGAAAAAGTGCATGCCGCCGAGCATCAGAAGGACGACACCCATTTTGCCACTCAGCGTTTCAAAGACGCCTTGCGCTCCGGTTACCGTTTCGGTTGTTTTTAGGTAGAGCGAGACAAAACCGATGTTGATCAAATAGAAGCCGACGACGAGCAGATGGTTCACACTGTCAGCTAGCTCGGCATTGCCATGAAAGCATTCGACGAGGAAAACGCGTCCGCTTTTGTGTAGGGTCTTAGCGACCCAGATGGTCATGGCCACTGCGAGGGCCAAATAGAGTCCGTAGGTGATGACTGTTTCATTCATAATATGGGGTTCCTTACGTTTTTGGGTTATGTGTTTTATCTTATCATAGTTTCAGATAGTTCTGAAACTAAAGTCTAAAAAAAGGGAGGCACTCTATCCTAGCAAGCGCATGGCCCATTGCAGCGCAGAGGCATGTTTCATGCTGGAGACGGTGTCTGAGACCTTCATGCCAAACTCAACAAACTCCTGAAGCTCCTTCATTTGATGATGGAAGTCTCGGCCAGGGCCAGCGCCCTCATTCTTCGTCTGTTCAGCGCAGTCTTTCAAGACACCCAAGGCAGGGTCGAGTTCACGGCGCTTTCGCTCTTTGGCGATGGTTAAGAACATCTTCCAGACATCCTTTTCTGCTTCGAAATACTCGCGCCGCTCGCCTTTTTTCACCACAAGGCGGATGAGACCCCAGCCAACTAGTTCGCGCAGATTGGTGTTGGCATTGCCACGGCTGATATGAAGCCGCTCCATAATCTCGTCCGTGTACATCGACTCAGGAGCCGTCATGAGCAGCGCATGAATTTGCGCCATGGTCCGATTGATGCCCCAGTTGCTGCCGAGAGCACCCCACTGCGCGATAAACTCTTCGCGGGCGACTTCCCAAGTGGCAGGTTCTGTTTGCATCTTACTTTCAGATACTTCTGAAAGTTTGATTTGGCAAGGTACATTTATCCTAAATCTGAGTTTCGGGTTTCATGAACCAAGTTCCAAGTTTCAAGTTCTCCGAATTAGGGCGTAACTAGGCAACAAAAAAGGTCTCGCCGGTGAGGGCGAGACCTTTCTGAATTTTAAAACGGTGCTGAAAGATTAAACCGTCTTGGCGGCAGCCACAGCAGCGGCGGCTTTTTGAGCCTGCTCGTGGGTATCCAGCACTTTACGCTTGAGGCTTTGACCGGTCTTAGTGGCATACCAGAGGACGAGCGGGCTGGCGATGAAGATGGATGAGTAGGTTCCCAAAATCACCCCGATCGTGATCGGCACGGCAAACTCAAGCATGGCTGGATTACCCAGGAAGAGCAGTACGATCATCGGAGCCAAAGCAGTCGGACCAGTGAGGAGGGTACGGCTGAGGGTCTTGCAGATAGCCTCGTTCATCAAATCACGGATCGATCCAGAACCACCACGCTGAATGGTCTCGCGGATACGGTCAAAGACGACGATGGTGTCATTGATCGAGTAACCTGCAATCGTCAGCATGGCTCCCACGTGAATGAGGCTCAGCTCTTGGCCGAAGAGGACACAAAGTCCAGGAACCATGAGAACGTCATGTCCAAGGGCAACAACGGCACCGAGAGCAAAGGCAAACTCGTAGCGGATGAGCAAGTAGAAGAAGATGAAAACAAGCGCTATTGAGAGTGCGATGAGCGATGTCTTGGCGGACTCTGTGCCGATCACGGCACCGACGCGCTCTGTTTGGCTGCCTTGGATGGCATCAGCGAATTTGCCTTTGATTGCCTGCTCGATGACTGGACCAGCCTCGAACTCACTGCGGATGGCGATCACGTCACCACCGGTGGCGTTACCTTTACGCTGCGGGTAGTAGCTGCCGATGGATTGACCATTTTCCAGTTTCAAGCCTTTCAGCAAGGCATCCAGATCGGAATCGGCAATGTTTTTGCCCTGTTTGAGTTCGACATGGACCAGACCACCACCACGGAAGTCGA
>JAPLUM010000616.1 GCA_026397605.1 Verrucomicrobiota bacterium
CCCGAATCTGCTGCGTTCCGCTAGCTTTGTGATTCTAGCCAACCGATCCGACGCTGAAGTCTCGACTGCCGTTCTGGGCTGGGATTGGGGTAGAGGATCGGATACCATGCGGTCATCACGGCAGCGCGACCGATCAGGCTATAATTTAACGCACGTTCATCCACAGGGCCGTAGGCTTCTCTGATGACTTTAACCGTGGCGTGATCTTCATCCAAAAGTAGGGCGTTCCAGATGACAGAGGCCAGGTCCCACTCGACGGGGCCAGAAAAGGTGTCTTCCCAATCGGTGAGCAGAAGACCGGAGGTGGTATTCATGAAGTTCCCCATGTGAGCATCCCCATGCAGGGGCTGATGTGGGTATTCACTGAGCACGGCGATGGCGCGTGTGTGGTGATCCTGAAGCATCCGCTGTGTTGATTGGGGGAAGAGCGCCCGGTCTTGGAGGATGCTGAGGCTTTCGGTCAGGATGGCTAGCTTTGGCAAAGGCTGCGTAAAATGGCGCATGATCTCATGACAACGACGCAGAGTCAGACCGACCGAGGCAGGCTCGGGATCAGACTCGATCCGAGTGACGAATTGCCAGAAATTCATGGGATAACCCAGATGCTGATGCGGTCCTGCTGGCAGGTCTGGATGCAGAGGGATGACTGGCGCGCCCTGCTGAGTGAGATGCTGCGCAATCGCATTTTCCCGCTGGAACCACTCGGTGCCCTGGCGGGGGCCATCCTCATCCTGCACGACCCTGGCGACGAGTGTCTCGGTGAGTCGTAAAACGAGAGTGCTGCTGTCTTGCAAAATATCACAACGGTCAGGCGTGATGCCATGCGCCATGGCTGTCTCTGCGGCAGCGCGAATGGGGAGATTCGTCGAAGATGTCATCGTTTTAGGTGCCTAAATAGACTCAATGGCTGCGCAGTACTTGATTCTAGCTCCTTTTGCAGTTGCCACCCAGCGCACTTTCCAGCCAGCGATCTCGGTCACATATTCGCGGTCAGGGTCCTCATGGTAAGCAGGCTGCGGTTGCTGCGCCAGGGTTTGATCAATGATCATCCGCATATCCTCCGTGACGCCGCTATGCGTCTCCCAAATCACCGGCACCCGCGTCGGAGGCTCATCGGCAAAGCTACTGTGCGCCTCAGGCACTGAATCGGCGTAGCGGATATACGGTTTAATATCAAAAACGGGGGTGCCATCCACCAGATCCACGCCAGAGACAAACAGTCGCGGAGCCTGATCACCCTCCCACTCCACGCGGTCCAGCTTGACCACACTGAGCGTGAGTCGATTGGGTCGGAACGGTGAGCGCGTGGCAAAGACTCCACGCCTTTCATTGCCACCAAGCCGGGGTGGTCGCACGGTTAGAGAAGTGGGTTCTTCACTGACCAGATGAAACTGAGTGATGAGCCAAAGATGGCTAAATGCCTCGATCCCACGCACAGCCTCTATCCGCCGGTAGGCCGGCTCAAACTCGATGATTCCCCAAGCACTCGGCACCAGCCCTGACTGACGCGGCACCCCGAACTTGTCGGTGTAACAAGTGCGTAGCTTGGCGATGATGTTTAATGAAACCATAGGCCCAGTAGATCAGTTTAAACAAAAGGCTCATCCCAAAATCCGCCAGGTCAACTCAAGACCCATGCCTAGCGGTAGCGGTGTAATGGGGCCGGCGGGTGTCTCTAGCAGCGTTGTTTGTGATGGACTCTTTTCCATTTGGAAATGCTGCGTGGATGCAGGGAAGCCGTAGAAGCTGGGGCCGTTCAGGCTGAGGAAATGTGCGAAGAGAGACTGACCCTCTGCGCTGCTGAGATCGGTGCCGGCTTCTTCAAAAGCCATGGCGTAGAGCTGCGGTGCACAGCCGCCAGTGAAGCAGCCCGCTGCGCAGCCACAGGCGGTCGCTTTTGTGGTGTGGGGAGCGCTGTCTGTCCCAGCGAAGAACTTGGTCTGGCCTAGGGTCGTGACTGCCTTGCGTAGAGCTGCGCGATCCTCCTGAAATTTGACGATGGGTAGGCAGTAGAGGTGGTATTTGAGTCCCTGAATCAGATGTCCTAGCGTGTAGAGCAGATGCTGGGGCGTGATGGTGGCACCGACATGAGCTGGTGCGTTTGTCACAAACTCTGCCGCTGTGCGTGTGGTGATATGCTCGCAAACGATCCTCAACTTCGGATGAGCTGCTAGCAGACGCGGCATGCGCTCGGTATAAAATCGCGTTTCTGCATTCTGTTGTGCATCGATGTAATCCGGTCCGCTCAGTGCATGTTGTTCCCCATGAATGCAGAGAATGGTGCCATTTTCCTCCATGGCAGAGAGGACGGGGCCTCCGATCAGATCGTCCATCGGCATCCCATGCTCCGAGTTTGTGGTGCCATGCGGTGGATAGTATTTGCAGGCCCGCAGCAGTCCTGTGGCGGCTCCCGCGTGAATCATCTCGGCGGTGGTCTGTCGAGTCAGATAAAGAGGCACGATAAGCTGCTCAAAAACGTCTGCTCCAGCTGCGCCAAGATCGGCGGAGTAGCTCTGAATGGACCAACTATCTGCTAGTGCAGTTCCCGTGACTCTCGAGACTGGCGGTTGGGTGTTCGGCATCGCCAAAGCACCTGCGCAGCCCATGTCGAGATGCGCTTTCACGTATGAAGCCATGGCTGGTCCTTGGCGGAAGTGTGTGTGTAGATCAAACCATTTCGGGAGAGTCAGAGTCATGGTGCTTTGTTAGCGCGGAGTGTTGAAGACATCAAGAAAGGAACGTGTAGGGAATCGAGCCTTTCAAACTTGATCGGGGCCACGGGACACTGCTTTGCATGCACTGCGGGAGAAGTGAAGGAATCTGAGCTTGATGACGTTAATGTTCTTCCACTTTAAGCAAATACTTCGGCCCTTTCATGAATCGATCTTTCACTCACTTAGCCCTTTTCAGCGTCGCTTGTTTAACTGCAGGCTCACTCCAAGCGGATCAACCACTGCTCAATGATGGTGTCCTGCCTGTCATCGCTGCACCGACTTTTGCGGAGCCTTTGCTGGCTCCCTTTGTGATAGCGAAAGGCAAATGGATTCCTGCTGATGGCGTGCTCAGTGTGGTGGATATTCCTGCGGAGAAGCACATCCCTGTTTTGCATCACAAGGTCGGTTTGGCAAGCGCGGTGATCGAATTAGAGTTCAGGTGGGATGGCGTAGGTTCGCTGCTCGTGGGCTGTGACGGAGCTAAGCATGTGGGCCGAATCGTGATCAACGCGAAAGGCATCAGCATCGCGGAAGATTCGGTGAACCCCTCTCATACCATCGCCCAACTCCCACTGAAGCTGTCCCAGGGCGAGTGGCACAAACTACGCGTCGAGTGGAAAGGCGATCAAATGGCTGCGCGACTGAACGATGCCGAAATCCGAGCCCAGCATGCCTACTTGGGGACCACGAAGGTGCAAAGCTGGCTAGCGGCCACGGAGTCGGTGAAAGTCCGCAACCTCAAGATCAGCGGCGGGGTGAATCCTTGATGAATTTTCTTCTGACAACCCTGCTGGTTGCGATAGGCACAAGCATCTTCGCACAATCACCAACGCGCCCGTTGTTTCGCGAGTTTGTCGGCCTCTGTGGGCATACCGTGCAGTTTAAGCCGGAGCTTTATCAACCGGTGTGTCGCGTGGTGCGCGACTACCATCCGGTGAAGTGGGATTTGGCTAAAGATACTTCTGTCATGCCAGAATGGCCCTTCGCGAAGAATCGCGTCTCTTGGGAAAAGGTGTATCGTTCGTGGCATGACAAGGGCTTGAGCATCAGTGTGTGCTTTCAGTTTGATGACATGAAAGCTGAGGATTGGAAGGACATCGAGCGCGATGCGCGGGCCTATGCCAAAGGCTTTGCGGAGCACTTCGGACCCGGCGGAAAATATCCGTTTGTCGATACTGTGGAGGTCGGCAACGAACCTGGCCATATCGACGACGCCCTCTATCTGCGAGTCTTCACAGCGATGGCTGCCGGGCTGCGCGAAGGCAATCCGAAGCTCAAAATCGCCACCTGCAACACCGAGGCCGGTGGCAGTGATCGTTATTGGAAAGGGGCCGATATTTTCACACCCTATCTACCTCAAATCGATGTGCTGCGCATCCATCGCTACGCCATCAAAGAAGGCTGGCCGACATGGAAGCGCAGTTACCCTGAAGACTCCACCGTTCCTTACTTCAATGACGACGACAAACCCGCGTTCCACGCCTGCTCTGGCATCACCCGCAACTTCCAGCCCAAGCCCAGTTACCACGCCATCGCCTGGATGCTCAAGCACCTCGCCGACTACCGCTTCAACAAAGCCATCCTAAAGTCCGAGAAGGAGGGCTATCTCTTCGAGTTCACACCCGAAAAACCTGGTGGCCCCAAGATCTTGGCCGCCTGGCACGCCACTCGTGAGAATGTCACTTTGGACCTGAAGAGTTCATCCTTCTCACGCGCTGAGCGCATGCCTCTGACAGGCAGTCCTGCGGAGGAGATTTTACCAAAATTGAGGGAACCCAACATTGCAGTTGGCACCTTACCTATTCTCCTCTGGATGCGGTAAACAGGGTAGATGAAGCTGAATACCTCGTCTTCATCGCTGTGCAGGAGATCAGCCATGGATGCTGAGGATGTTTAAGTTTTGCGAAGGAAACGAGATATCGAGAAATCTCATTTTACACGGACAATGACAGGCGTAGCATGTACTAAGTAGTTACTAAAACATGAGCGCCCCCGAAGAGCACCAAGACAGCCGTCTGAAGCAGGCCGAAAAGATCACCAGCCATCCCGAAAACTATAAAGTTTGCGAAGGTTGTGGGTCTATCGTCGTTCTGCGTGCCGTGACTTGTCCTAGCTGCCATGCATACCGCTTTGATAAAACGATCCATCGTGTGGTGACGCAGGCCAAAGACCTGGCCAAGCGCGCAGCCAATTCGGTCTTGGCGTCAGACATGACTTAATCAGTCGGTGAACGGTTTCGCGCTACGTCAAGAAACTAAAAGTAGTGTTCACTCATGCTTCTCAGTTGCTGCATGGAAGGCTCTCGCTACTTCACGCTTCCGATCTGTTTTTTTAGATCACCCATTTCAACTTTACAACCATGTCTGCTGATAACGAACTCAACATCAATCTAGTCCATGTCGAACGTGTGGCTAAAGAACTCGGTCTGCGTGCTATCCAAGTCGGTGCGACAGCTCAATTGTTTGCTGGAGGTGCAACGGTTCCGTTCATCGCCCGATACCGAAAAGAGGCCACGGGTGAGATGGATGAGGTGCAAATTTTAGCCGTTAAAGAACGCATGGAGGCGCTCGTCGCGCTGGATGATCGACGCGCGGCCATCGTGAAGTCGCTGGAAGAGCGTAAGCTCATGACCGACATTCTGCGGGTCAAAATCGAAAAGGCAGAAACGATCACCACACTGGAGGATATCTTTGCTCCCTTCCGTCCGAAGCGCCGCACGCGGTCTACGATTGCTAAAGAAAAAGGCTTGGAGCCGCTGGCTGATTTTATCGAAGCAAACATGCTGACCAGTGGGGTGAAAGTGGACGAAGAAGCGGCCAAGTTCATCAACCTAGATCACGAGACTGAGGAACTGCGCGTGAAGGATGCCAATGATGCTCTGTCTGGCGCACGCGATATCATCGCCGAGCGGATCAGTGACAACGCGGAGGCTCGTGCTGCTTTGAGAAAGCTGGTGGCTGATCAGGCCGTCGTCGTCTCCAAAATCATGTTTGGCAAAGAGACAGAAGCCGATGCACAGAAGTTCCGCGATTACTTTGATTGGAGCGAGCCGCTGAAATCCATCCCCTCTCACCGGATGCTGGCCATCCGCCGTGGTGAAAAGGAGGGCTTCCTGCTCATGCGCGTGACTCCACCAGAGGACACAGCGATCCAGATCATCAGCACTCTGTTTGTCAAAGGTGGCAACGGCTGCTCTGACCAGATGAAGCTGGCCTGCGCTGATAGCTACAAGCGTTTGCTCGGCTCTAGCATGGAGACCGAAGCGCGGCTGGAGTCCAAGAAAAAAGCGGATACTGAAGCGGTGCGCGTCTTTGCCGATAATCTGCGT
>JAPLUM010000029.1 GCA_026397605.1 Verrucomicrobiota bacterium
CCGACGAGCCTTATGATGCGCTTCTCTCTACCTATGAGCGCGGTGCGCGGACTCGTGAAGTGGCCGCACTTTTCACCAAACTAAAACCTGACCTGACCCAGATCGCCCGAACCGCGGTGGAGCGTGGAAAAGCGGTGAAACCCAACCTACTCAAAGGCAATTACCCCATCGCCAAGCAGCAGCAGCTCAATGCCGAAATCGCGGCCAGCATCGGCTTCGACTTCGATGCAGGGCGCATTGATACCACCACACATCCCTTTTGCACCACGCTCGGTCCACGCGATGTCCGACTGACCACCCGCTATGATGAGAGCGACTTTACCAGCTCGCTGTTCGGCGTCCTCCATGAGGCGGGTCACGGGCTCTATGAGCAGGGACTGCCAGAGGCGGACTTCGGCCTGCCATCAGGCCGTGCCTGCTCCTTAGGGATCCATGAATCACAGAGTCGCCTTTGGGAAAACCACGTGGGCCGCTCCCGCGCATTCTGGCAAAAATGGCTGCCTCGTGCTGCGGAGATCTTCCCGAATCTGCGAAAAATCACGCTGGATCAATTCCTGGCAGCCATCACACGAGCCAAGTATTCCTTCATCCGCGTCGAGTCCGACGAAGCCACCTATGATCTGCACATCTTGTTAAGATTCAGCATCGAGCGCCAAATGCTGCGCGGAGATCTCGCTGTGAAAGACGTCCCTGCTGCCTGGAATGCCGAGTTCCAAGAACTCTTCGGCATGGCACCGCCCTCAGATTCTCAGGGCTGCCTGCAGGACATCCATTGGAGCATGGGTGGCCTCGGTTACTTCGCCACTTACACACTGGGAAATCTCAATGCAGCCCAGCTCTTTGCTACGGCAAAAAAACAGCGCAGCATCGCCAAAGCCACCGATCAGGCTGATTACGCACCGCTTTTGTCCTGGCTGCGGGAAAAGGTCCACCAACATGGCGGGGCCGCGTTACCAGGAGAAATCATGGAGAACGCGACAGGCAAACCAACGGATGCACGCCACCATTTGAAGCATCTGCGCGAGCGTTTCGGCTGCTAAGAAGAGCCTATTCAATCATTGCACGGCTGACAATGTTGCCTTGAAGAGATAGTCAGCGACGAGTTCCACATAGTCACATTGCCAGTGAGGATTGATCCAGATCTCCCCGCTTTGCAGATCGCCAGATTTAATTTTTTTTTGAACGGTTTCACCCACTTTCTGATTACCGGACTTCTCCCCAGGCTTGTCTCTGCCAAAGCCACTCAAGTGAAATGATCCGGTGCCAGCCCATCGGTAGATGTAAAAAATATCCTCCGGCTTGATGTCTGAGTTTTTTCCTTTGCCAATGACCTTTTCAAATAGCAATTCGATCTCCAAATCCTGGCCCGAGTTGATGTGAGCATAACCTCTCACCTGATCAAACAAAGAGCGTGACCAACAGCTCCCGCTGTGAAAAAGATTACGTTCAGGCCCCTTCAACGCTCCATTGTTCAATGCTAAGGCCGAATGAGGTTTGAAGAATCTTTTCACTGGATCGAACATCTTCACCGAATAGCTCAAACGATGCGGAAGATAAATGTCGTCATCATCCCATACGAAGAGTAGATCATGGCGTGCCAGCGCAGCGCACGCATTACGCTTTTCTCCCACCGTGTGAAACCTTGCTGGAATGTTAACAATCCTGACCTCTGGGTGATCAAATCGCAACGTCTGGCAGTCGAGATCGTTCAACACAAGCAGCTCCTTGGTTCCAGAATAATCTTGGCGCAAAAAGGATTCAACCGCTTCGGCGAGTAAATGAGGCCGACCATAGGTCAAGCACATGCAACTTATGGGTGGTGTATCGTTCATTGATTTTGTTTGTTTAATACCCCCTCTAACTGCTCGATCATCAAAGCTACTAAGTCCCTTGTTATGAAGGAAAGGGTGCTGCCGGATGAAGTCGGATGGGCATTGATATCGAACACATACAGCTTGTCTCCGACGAAGCAGCCTTCGAAGTGGCAATAGTCCACTCCCAGTTCATGGAACACTATTCGCAGTGCTCTATGATGGCGGCTCGGTAAATCGAATGGCACGGAGTGAGCAGCCGTGCCGCTTTTGATAACGCACTGTTCAGCTGGTGCCATATAAAGCCAACCTGTCGTGAAACGTCCGAGCACATAACCGATCCTAAAAAAGGATCGAATGCCGTTGGTGGCATTGTCGATGAACTTCGTGACAATCCGCTCGCGCCCGCGCCGATCTGAATACTGGCCGCGATTATTGTTAAAAGCCGCAGTTTCAACCCACTGGTGGTCTGAGCTGATCCTTGTGCTGAAAGTTTGTATCTCCCACTGCACTGTTTGTGGCGGTGTCGCCATTTCTGCACCGATACCGTATTGATGCAATAGGGGTATGTACTTCCACTTGCTATGGTCCCGTAGTTTGAAAGCGTCGTTGAGCGTCAGCTTAGGTGGCAGGCTCCATGCTTGCAGTAGGTCCAGGACTTCCGGCTCAGACGGATCGCGGAACATGTGGAGATAGACATCTGCTTCTAGCGTCGCCTCGCTAATGGATGAAATTTTCATGCCACTCGGCAGAGTCAAATTGACCGGTTGATACAGACTGACCACCTCCACGCATACGCCTCCGCGACTCAAGTCACGTAGAATGTCGTGCGTGGCAAGCAGGACGTAATTTTGGTTCGCACCACAGGTATGCAGTTTGCCGTTAGAAGTTGGGTAGCATAAAGCGAGAATTCTCATCAGACTTCAGTAATTATAAGACTGCTCATGCAGGTTTAATTCACTCAATATCGCTCAATGCTTGAAACACCTGCTCCCAGCTTTCTTTAGCCTTCTCAAAACCACCTAGTTCCAGACCATGCAGCCGCGCGTTTTGGGCAATCTCACTGCGGAGATCGGGCTCATAGGCCATCTTGCTGGCGTAATAGATAAAATCACGCTCATGGCGACAGAGAAAGCCGGTCTCACCGTGTTTCACCATTTGCTGCCAGCCACCGCGATCATCAACGATCAGGACACTGCCGCTGGCCATAGCCTCAAAGCCAATTCGTGGCCAGTTCTCGGTGGTATCACTTGGCTGTAGGATGATCTGGCAGTGCTTGTAAAAGTCTTGCTGGCTGATGATACTGCTGTCACAGGCAGTGGTAATCCACGAGTAGGGGCGTCCGATCTTGGCTTCGCTGCGCGAATCAAAACCCAAGAACAGTCCGCGCTTCATCACGGGAGCCACAAAATAATCGTAAATGTGCAATGTGTTCGCCGCATACTTGTCCGCGTCTTGGCGTGAGATCCGACCACAGCCGAAGTGGTCCTCAGCGCGTTGTTCAATGAATGGAAAAGCCGAGGCATCAAAGTAGGGACTAAAGGTCAAAAATTGAATGTTCGGGTTAGGATTCAAAGCTTGCAGAATCGGCATGTTTTTCTGCCGCACCTGTTCGTTTTGATACAAAAACATCGCAATCAGTCCCTCTGCCATGCGCTCCTTCTCTTTATCAAAGAGCCAGGTCATGCAGTTGATGAAGACCGTGCGCCGAGTGCGGGCATGGATCTC
>JAPLUM010000797.1 GCA_026397605.1 Verrucomicrobiota bacterium
AAAACTTCCTGGCCAGCCGCAGTGACGAGCGCTGAGGAGACGCCGGTGGCGTCATCGACGGCGTTGATGACGAAGTTCGTGAGGCTGATCTCTGGCAGGCCCTCGTAGCGCAGGCCGAATGTCAGCTCGGTGTTCTCGGCATCAAGGTAGAGCAGCTCGGTCTGTGTGGTGAGCGCGATCAAATCCTGATTGACGGGGCCACGACCAGAGAAGTTGAAGGCGGTGTTCGACCACTTCACCGGGTAATCGAAGTCGATCAGCTCGAGCCAGAACTGCTGCGCGCGGGGCAGATACGTCTCGCTGCCGTCATCGGTTGTTTTGCGATAAGCGGCGAGCGTGCTGGTGTAGCCTTTGTGATGAATGTCGAAGCCCGTCGTCGTGAATGGATCGAGCGCGCTCTCGGTCCAGCCATTGCTCGGCCAGCCGCCCATCATGTAGATCGTCGTCAAGGTTTCGGGGATGCCGATTCCCGAACTGAGGCAACGGCTGTGCAGATGCACCTGCATGTCTTTGAAGAACGGCACGTCGATGGTGCCGAACAAGCTCCAGAAACCATCGGACGCGCCGACGGAGTTGTTCAAGTATGCGCCTTGATTGGGGAAGAAGTCGTAACTCTCGCCGGTGGTGCCGACGAGCAGCATCGAACCGGGCAATGTGATGCGCACTGGCACCGCCTCGCCGACTGCGCCGGTGTTCAGTTCATTGAGCGTCGCGAATTCACCGCTGGGCCGGATGCCGAGCGAGCCATTGATCGCATCGGCGAAATGCGATGCGTGCGCGCCGAAGCCGAGCACGAGCGTGGTGCCATCTCCGGGTATGCACGTATTGGTGCTGACGAACGCGGCGCTGAACGGCGTGAACAGCGCGTCCCAGAAATCGAACTCCTTCGAGTCCACCGTGCCCGCGCCGGTAATCTCAAACCCTTCCAGCGCGCCGAGGCATGAGAGCGTCAGCTCCGTAAACGCGAGCGTGAAGTCGGTGGGATCAGGCAGGTCGAGACTGCCAGCGGTGCGCGTGTCCTCCATGTCGTTCGACAGGAAGCTGAATCCATATTTCGTCAGGCTAAACATGTAGCCGCCAATGGTCGCCGTGCCGGGGAAGCCGCCGTCGGGTGCTTCGTGAATGCCGGTCACGCCGGAGGTGCGGATGTAATATTTTGAGCGCGTGGTCAGGTCATACGGACCGTACGGATCGCCTTGCAGCGTGCTCTGACCGTCGTGCAGGCCGCTGGTCGCGCGGAGATTGATGCCCGCGTAATCGGCAAGGCCGGTTTCATACGGTGTCGTTTGTGGACGCTCCGCTGTGGCAAGATTTGCGGGATCAAATCCGCTGAGCAGCAGCACTCCAGGGCCGTCATTGTCACCGAGCGCATTCTGATCGCCGCGCAGAAAGGTGCCTGCCATCAAGAAATTGCCATCGCTGAAACTGGTGACGACTTGGTGCGCAAACTCTTGCGGCGCGGTCGCAGGGATCGCGCCCCAGGCTAGCGAGGTCATCGCCACCGCGCCGCTCGCGTAGATGCCGCCGTCGCCAGTAAGTTTCAAATTGCCAGTGCTGCTGGTGAGTGTGGCGGTGCTAGTGAGCGTGGTGCCGCAGTTGTTCTCCAGCGCCTCCTGACAGTGCTGCTGATAAGTGACGGCGAGCGGATCGGCGGTGCCGAGTCCGCTGAAGATGGTGTTGATCAGATCGTTCTCGACGGTGATGAAGCCAAGTGCCGCCGTCCATTTCACGGTGGTGCCATGCGGGAAATGCGTTTTGAAGCGTGATGCT
>JAPLUM010000463.1 GCA_026397605.1 Verrucomicrobiota bacterium
CTTGTCGGAGCGGCTTGGGCCATAATGGAAATGAAAATAATCTACCACGGAAGTCTTCGTTTAAAACTTCACACGGAACAAGCGTCACCGTTACCACTGGCACAGGACAGCGTCGAGAAGATTTCCACCGAGCACCTAGCGGCCAAAACGCTGACGCATGCGATCTACTTCTGCTCGGCCCATTTCCATCTCACGCTCAATGGTGGATTTCTCACGGCGAGTCTCCTGAACTTCAACCATCGCCCAGTAGATACAGCTCAGTGACACTGAAAGGAACATGAAGAACAATAGCGAGAGCATCCAAGAAAATTGGCGTTCCTGAGATTTTCGTTCGTCTCGCTCTATGTCCATCTCCATTACCCCTAGCATATCCATCCAACGCAAGCGGTACGTCTTGGCATCACCCGCCAGGCGAAGGCAGGCGACACACAAAGCAAAGCAAAGAATGGCTGATATGGCTAATGTGATCGGCATAAAAACATGACATTGTCTGCCATTTGAATAGCTGGCTTACTCACAGAACGTCAATTCATTTCTCTCCGTTTCTTGTGGTATCGGACATTACCGATCAATCCAGTGCCAGAAACCGCACGCAGACGCAGCCTCCGACGTTCACTTTATTGCCAGTGAAGGTGAGTTTACCAGTATCTTGATCGACTTTGAGAAGCGCAGCGGTATTGCTTTCCTGGTGAGCAACGATCATCCACTGGCCCGAGGGGTCGAGGCAGAAGTTACGCGGGATTTTGCCTTCGGCTGAGGCGTTTTGGATTAGCTGCAGCTTTCCCGTAGCAGGATCACAGGTGAAGACAGCAATGGTGTCATGCGTGCGGTTAGAAACATAGACAAATTTGCCATTCGGATGAGCAACGGTCTCTGCAGTGCTCAGGCCGGTTTTCCCGCGATCCGATTCAGGCAAGGTTGAGACGGTTTCGACCTCCGTGAGGGTGCCTTTTTCAGCATCGTAGGCAAAGGTCGTCACGGTCATGAGCATCTCATTGTTCACAAAGGCAAACTTGCCGTTGGGGTGAAAGGCAAAGTGACGCGGTCCGCTGCCAGGAGGCACGATGCCATGGCCATGAGCTTTGAATTGACCCGTGGCCGGATCGATCTGGTAGATGAAGACTTTGTCCAGTCCTAGATCACAGGCAAAACCATAGCGATTGTCAGGACTGACGTTCATGCTGTGTGCGTGTGGGCCCGCCTGGCGTTTGGCGTTTGGGCCGCTGCCTTCATGCTGAAGAAAGGTCTTGGCTTCACTGAGTCCGCCGTTTTCTAAAATGGAAAAGCTAGCCACACTGCCGCCACTGTAGTTAGCGATCATGGCCATTTGGCCGGTCTTATCTACCGATACATGGCAGGGGCCTGCGCCAACCGTGGAGGACTGATTGATGAGGGTAAGCCGACCGTCCGCGGGAGAGATCGTGAAGGCGCTGACTGCCCCGCCTTTTTTATCCGCAGATCCCATCTCGCCGACAGCATAGAGATATTTTTTTGTCGGATGGATCGCCAGGAAGCTTGGGCTGCCTGTTTCTACAGAAAGCTGCGGGTCCGTGAGTTCACCTGTGGAGCTGTTAAAATCAGACTGATAGATGCCTTTGCTGCCAGACTTAGCATTCGTGTAGCAGCCGAAGTAAACGCGGAAATGATCTCCGGCAAAGGTGGAAGTGGCCATCAAGGCAAGGAACAAAGAGAAAGCAGTGCGTGACATAGGAAAAAGCATACTGACAGAAAACGCTGCGAGTCGTCAATCCCTCACTGAAAACTCGCATCGAGTTTCTTTTCGTCTGTCCATGTGGCATTCAGGCCGCCACCAAAGGCTGCCCCCAGACGAGTCCCTACCATTATTTCAGGCATGTAAGAT
>JAPLUM010000617.1 GCA_026397605.1 Verrucomicrobiota bacterium
GCTGGAGAGCCCCGTTACCGTGCCGCCCCAGCCGCCAATCACAAAGGTGGCATGGGCATCATGGCTGCTCACCGGAAAGGTACACATGCCAAAGATGTCACGCCCCTCCACTCGCATCGTTTCATAGCGGATCATGTAGCCTGTCCCCGGCATCCCCGCCTGATCCCAGGCGGTGAACTTCGCCCCTGTCATCGGCGCACCAATACCGATTTCCAACTCACCCTCCTTCAGCGCTATCTTCCCTTCCTCAGGAATCCCCGCCTGCTGCCAGGCCCCAGCCAGATCCCCCTCCATCAGCGACCACTGCCGCACCTTCACCTCCGGTGCGGTGGGGCGACACGCGGCTAGCAGGCCAAAGAGGAGGAGGAGTCGTTTCATGGGAACTAGATTCAAATACGCTTCAAAGCTGCATTCAGCCAACAGCGAATGGATTGCGCTCGTAGTCCGGCCTTTAGGCCGCTTCAGACATCGCCGAATCTGAGTTTTCCGTGGTCCGCTTTTTGCGCGCCCACTACGATGACAAGCCGGCACTAAAACTGGTAAGTCAACCCCGCGAGCAAGGACCAGCCACTGAGCTTGGGCTGCACAGAGATAACGCTATTCCCAAAAACTTGCCGGGTCTGCATGGATGATGCTGAGCTCACCCAGTCATAGCGACCGCCTAAAAGAACAGACCACTTTTTCGTCAGCCGCACTTGAGCCATGGCATCCAGATAATAACCGGGCAGATAGGTATCGCTCGCGCCATTGCTCGCTCTTAGCAGGGCCCCTGGCGGTATCCTCGTCATGATCGAAGTCGTCTGCCAGCGGGCCCAGTTCATGGCAAAGCCAGCGCTGCTGCTGAAACGGACTTTGGGAGTTTCATAGACAAATCGTGGACCGATAGAAACGGTATGAAGATCCAAAGAAAACTGCTGCCAAACAGTCCGCCCAGGCAATTCATAGACGCGATTCACGTCCCCCATTCCAGCCCATGAATACATCAATGAAAAGGTCAGCGCCGCAGGACCACGCTCCAGCAGAGCCGGGCTCTCCAGCATCAGGAAAGCCCCTGGTCCGTCCAACTCACTCTGCTGATTCCTGGAAAAGAACCCCACATCCGTTTCGATGTTCATCTCCGTGCGGATGCCTTCCATCTGCCGCCAGAATAAACCTGCGGAAAGGTGCCATGAATTTTCCTCCGGCGTGATCACAGGCGGCAGCACCTCTTTTGCCTCTTTAGCTGTGAGGAGCACCGGAGTGCCAGCGTGAGTCGGCAAAGCCAAAAACCAACCTGCCAGCCAGACCAAGAGAAAAAGAAGTGAGGAGCGCTTCATGACGGGCACAGACATCCTTGCAACCTCTGGATTTGCAAAAGATTTTTCTTTAACCTCACAGGGCTGCTTCCCCTACCGCCGCCCGTTCAGAATGATCTCGTTCATCTTCTGGCGCAGCGCTTCCAGATCAGGATCGGCAAAACCAGTGTCCAGCGAGCTGATGCCGTTCGTGTTGTTACTTGTACCATTCAGCGAGTTCAGGATGGCGCTGTCTAGCTGAGCCTGGCTGATCTCACCGGGCAGACCTTGGGCGCCTGGGGGTCCCTGCCCACCGTCGTTTCCCTGTTGTCCTTGCGGGCCTTGAGGCCCTATCGGGCCACCTGGATCTCCATTGCTGCCATCATTGCCTCGCGGGATGCCGAAGATGAAGCGCACGTTGCTGCCATCAAAGCTCACACTCACCGTAGCAGCCTCACCAGGGTTGAGCGTATTCACGCCATCCACCACCGCACCGCCAAACGGTGGACCTATGGGACCGATGAGGCCTTCCTGCCCTTGGGGTATCTCAAAGCTGAAGTGCAGCATGTTACCCACCGCATTCACACTCGCATTGGCCGGAGTTCCCTGCGGTAGCGTCGTCGTGCTGTCCACTTGTGCGGTGACAGTGCCGGGGGAGGTGTTAATCAGGTCGATCACGCCGCTGAACTGCGCGCGGAAACGATCTGCGTCGATGTTTTGGCCATTCTGCGGCCATTGAGGATCATAGGACATGGGAAAAAGGATGAAGGGTGAAGGGTGAAGGATGAAATAAGGCGGAAGGACACAGGGCGTTTCATTCCTCATCCTTCCGCCTTCATCCTCTCTGATTACGGCACTACCACCTCAGCCACAGGGCCGGGTAGGCTTTCACCGGCGTCGTTCGCAGAGGTCACGCGGATTTTCACCGTGGCACCGCTGGTTAGACCAGCCAGCGTCACATCACTGTCATAGACGGTTTCCACCGCGCGGAAGTCGGTGTCCACACCCACGATCATGATCCACACACGGTAGCGCTCTGCGCGTAGAGCGTCATCCCAGTCCACCAGCACCGTGCCAGCCACGCTGGCCAATGCAGTTGTAAAGGTCGGTGGCTCGGGCGTCTCCTCGTCCGCAGGGCGGCTCAGGCCAAAGGCGTGCCAGAGCGGGTCGTCGGCGCTCAGCACGGTCGCTAGCTCGGTGATCAGGCCTTTCATTCTCACTCGCAGATTGGCCTCGGCGTTATCCCGCGCCTGCTTTGCCTGACCCACTTCTGTCACCTTCATGTCCAGCGCTGTGCGTGCATTACTCAGATTCGTATGGCAGGCCGTGGCTAGGGCAGCGGTCACGCTCATGTCCACACTTTCCTGAGTCGGGTTCGTGGTTAGGTAGAGCTTCAGGCTATTGACCAGGTTAAAGCGGTCATCCTGTGTGCTGGGTGTGGCCACAGAGTTATTCGGCCAGCCCGCCGCACCCCATTCGGTGGTGTAGGACTCCCCCAGAAAGATGGAGAGGCGCTTTTTAGCGCGAGAAATAAACACCTTTGCCGCACTGTCAGCCGTCGTCAGCGCCGCATTCGCCACCTTTCGCAGGATCTGGCATTGACCAAAGTTAGCTTCCGCACCACGGGCAGCGTCTAGAGCCGGTCGTAGCACAGATTCCGTATTTTGTTTCAGGCCGATGGCCACTTCGTGGTCATGGGCTGCATCACACATGTCATCACCCAGAGCAAACAGGCGATCACGTTTATCAGGTAGGGTATTAGAGGCCATAGTCTTAGTTTTATGAGAGCGCGGAGTTTCCACTACACCGAAGCGTGATCCATCACCGAAGAAAGCTTGTCCGAATTTGGCCACGTGAGACAGTCGTTAGGTTTTCCGCAAGGTTGCTTGCACCCATCCTCCCACCGGAAACTGATCCGATGATTAAAAGGACGAATTACCCCCGCAACCTATGAAATCCGCAGTGACCAAGCAATCCTGAAATGATCAGTGTGACAAGTTTTTTCAGCCGAACCGCGCCAGCGGCAGCATCAGATGAGGCTCATTTACCCTTGCCGAAATTCCGGCAGCCCCAGATGAGGCTCATTTACCCCTGCCGAAATTCCGGCAGGGTCAAAAAAGCGCCTTAAACCCTCTTTACCCAGGGAAACCCCAAAAAACGCCCCCATTTTGGCGATGATTTTTTCGCGGAAGATGGCTCACAAAGGAAAAAATTGTGACAGCGGCACAGAAGTGCTTCAACGTGTGGGCTGCTTCCGTCCGAGTTCACCGCGCCCTCCCCACTAACTGAAACTTTTTTCAAGGAATAGACAATGACAAGCATCCAACAAAGCGCCGCCCTACGAAGCCAAATATGGAAGATCGCCAACGACGTCCGAGGTTCGGTCGATGGCTGGGACTTCAAGCAGTATGTCCTCGGCACCCTCTTCTACCGCTTCATCAGCGAAAATTTCGCAGCCTACATTGAGGCTGGAGATCCCGACATCCATTACGTGAAACTGGACGACAGCGTCATCACGCCGGAGATCAAGGACGATGCCATCAAGACCAAGGGCTACTTCATTTACCCCAGCCAGCTCTTTGCCAAGGTCCTCGCCACGGCGAACACCAACGAGAGCCTGAACACCGACCTCGCCGCCAGCTTTTCGGCCATCGAGAGTTCCGCCAATGGCTACCCTTCGGAAAAGGACATCAAGGGCTTGTTTGCGGACTTCGACACCACCAGCAATCGCCTGGGAAATACAGTCAAAGACAAAAACCTCCGCCTCGCTGCCGTGCTCACCGGCGTAGGTGGCCTCGATTTCGGCGATTTCGAGGGCAGCCAGATCGACCTGTTCGGAGATGCCTACGAGTTCCTCATCTCCAACTACGCCGCCAATGCCGGCAAGTCGGGTGGCGAGTTCTTCACCCCGCAGCACGTCTCCCGTCTCATCGCCAAACTGGCGATGCACAAGCAGACCAGCGTCAACAAGATCTACGACCCCGCCGCCGGTTCCGGCTCGTTGCTACTCCAGGCCAAGAAGCACTTCGACGCCCACATCATCGAGGACGGCTTTTTCGGGCAGGAAATCAACCACACCACCTACAACTTGGCGCGGATGAACATGTTCCTGCACAACATCAACTACGACAAGTTCAACATCCAGCTCGGCAACACCCTCACCGATCCCCACTTCCTCGGCGACAAACCCTTCGATGCCATCGTCTCCAATCCGCCCTATTCCGTGAAATGGAAAGGCAGTGATGACCCAACGCTCATCAACGACGACCGCTTCGCGCCCGCAGGAGTGCTCGCACCGAAGTCGAAGGCCGACTTCGCCTTCGTCCTCCACGCCCTCAGCTACCTCTCTGCCAAGGGGCGCGCCGCCATCGTCTGCTTCCCCGGCATCTTCTACCGTGCTGGGGCCGAGCAAAAGATCCGCCAGTTCCTGGTGGACAACAACTACGTGGAGACGGTCATCTCCCTCGCGCCCAATCTCTTTTTCGGCACCACCATCGCGGTCAATATTCTCGTGCTCTCCAAGCACAAGCCCGACACCAGGACCCAGTTCATCGACGCCAGCGGCCTGTTCAAAAAGGAGACCAACAACAACACGCTCACCGATGAGCATGTCGGGCGCATCATGGAGGTCTTCGACACCAAGGAGAACGTGCCCCACTTTGCCCTTTCCGTGGATCACGCGACGGTGGCAGAGAAAGACTACAACCTCTCCGTCAGCACCTACGTCGAAGCCAAGGACACCCGCGAGATCGTGGACATTGCCGAGTTGAACGCGGGGCTGGTCACCACCGTTGCTAAGATCAACCGCCTGCGGGCGGAGATAGATGCTATCGTCACGGAAATCGAGGGAGAGGAGGTTGAGGCATGAGCGAGTCAAGTTACCTGGAAAACCTCCTCGATGGTGCCGATGTGGAGTGGAAGCCGCTTGGGGACGTGGTTGATTCCACACAGAATATCAGGTGGAAGGATGCCACGCGTCATTACCGCTACATTGATCTCACGTCGGTTAGCATTGAAGAGAAAGTAGTAATTGAGACCTCTGAAATCTCAGCAGACAACGCACCAAGCAGAGCTCAAAAGGTGGTGAGGAAAGATGATGTGCTTTTTGCGACAACACGCCCTACGCAGATGAGATACTGCCTGATTGATGCCAATTACGATGGGCAGATTGCAAGCACCGGATATTGTGTGCTTAGAGCTAAAAAGGAGGCGTTGCTACCAAAGTGGATTCTTCATTGGATTTCGTCTTCGGCGTTTCAAGCTTATGTTGAAGAAAACCAAAGCGGCTCTGCTTATCCCGCAATCTCTGACGCTAAAGTAAAAGAAGCACGTATCCCCATCCCATCCCTGCACGTCCAAAGAGAAATCGTCCGCATTTTGGACGCATTCACCGAGCTGACCACCGAGCTGACCACCGAGCTGACCAACCGGAAAAAACAATACAACCACTACCGCGACCAATTGCTCAGCTTTGAAGAGGGCGAGGTGGAGTGGAAGACGCTGGGTGAGGTGGGTGAGTTTATTCGTGGTAAACGCTTCACAAAATCTGACTATGTGGAGCGTGGTATCAGTGCCATCCACTATGGTGAAATCTATACGCACTACAGAACTTCAGCGACAGACACGATCTCACAAGTTCGCAGCGAGATGAAGCCAGCATTACGTTTTGCTAAGCCTGGAGATGTTGTGATTACAGGTGTGGGCGAGACTGTCGAAGATGTCGGCAAAGCAGTTGCATGGTTGGGCGTGAAACCAGTAGCGATTCACGACGACAGCTATGCATTTCGTCACTCCATGGATGCAAAGTATTTATCGTATTATATGCAAACTGCAAAGTTCATCAGGGAGAAAGAAGTCCATGTA
>JAPLUM010000860.1 GCA_026397605.1 Verrucomicrobiota bacterium
TGCTGCGCTTCGGCTCCCTGGAGCCCGCATCCGATCAGGATGAGAAGCCAGAGGCATTTTTGGAGGGTGGATCGTCTCATGGCTGCGAGAAGATAAATGAACTAAGCGCGGCGGCGGCGGAGCAGTAGTCCCGAGGTGCCGAGGAGCAGCAGCAGTCCGCTGGGTTCCGGCACTGGACTGAGCTGGAGCTGAGAGCCGGTATTCATGCCACGGTAAACGGTATTGACCTCAAAGGTGGAAAGCGTTTGGGAGGCTAGATCATTAGGAAGTTCCCAGCCTGTTGAGGCTGAAAAGATACCCCACTCGGTGGCTGATTGAGGCGTGGAACTATTGAATACCCAGACCGAGAGATCTGAACCTGGGGCGATGTACCTTGCGTCGGATGGGCTTAAGTTGCCGACATTGATATCGACGATTTGATCAAAGACGGCACCGGGAGCAAACATGTCATTGACCACAAGGTAGTTTGTCAGTGACCCCACCGTATTGATCCAGCCAGCACCACTGATGTTTTCACCAAGAGGTCGGAAGAGGGAATTGATGGCTGAATAGTCGTTGCTCGTCTGCAAGGTGAGCAAGCTGGCAGGGCTGGAGATATCGAAATAACCAACACGGATGACACTCCCCGTGCTGAGTAGATTACCCATGCTGTCAGTGTAAGGTGAGCCGGCGTTACTGTTTACCGTGATAGAGACAGCCGCAACCGCTGGCAAGCTACAGAGCAAGATGAAGCTCAGGAGTGAATAAAGAAAAGATGTTTTCATATCGTCGATGTTTTTTTGAAATGAGTTATGGGGCGGCAGCAAATCGGACTCTCCAGAAGCAGCGGGCTCCTGCGCTGGCGATGCATTCGCGCGTGTCGAAGTCGGCGTCGCTGGAGACGATCTGGGAGGTGGCGGGTTCCCAGGTCTTCAGATCGGGTGAGCATTCCACAGTGACGTTGACGTCAGGTGTATTGCGCGGCGTTTTAAAGCTGAAGACAATGTTTCCGCTGCGAGTCTTAATGTCGGTGCGAGTCTTATCCGTACTGCTCGGATTGAGCTTCCATGCGTATTCAGCAATGTTGGCGATGCCGTCTTTATCAGGATCAGCAGCGGCGTCGGTGCTTTGGCCGCTAGGAGCGTCGGAGTAACTCTGCCAAGCCCAGTTCCCATAAGACGCAGGGATGTCATTGAGGCAGAGTTTCAAATTGGCAGAGGTTCCCTGAATGGCCTGAACGCTGGCCAGGGTCGATAATGCCTGTGAGCCCAGTGCTTGTGGTGCCAACCAGGTCGGTGCGGTGAAAATACCCCACTGACTTGCCTTGGCAGGATCAGCATGATTAAAAACCCAGAGATAGAGCTTTGTCCCCGCTGCCATGTAATTGGTTTTGATGTCACTGACGGTGCCAAAAGTATTTCCTGCGGTAGGGAAGCTGTTCGTCTTCAGCACTGTGCCAGTTGCGTTTGGTTGCTCAGCCATGCCTGCATTGGCGATGTTTTCGGCCAGCGGCTTGAACCAGGATTTCAGCGCGGCGTATTCTCGGGTAGAGGCCAGTGTGGCATCACGAGTAGCATCTGGCAGATTAAAGCTGCCGATGCGCACGGCGCAGCCATCAGGTAAGGCGTCCCCCGTCTTGGTCGCCAACTGACTGCCGCCAGAGGTCGTTAGAGTTACCCCGCCTGCATGGGCTTGGTTCAGGCCTAGGACCAGGAAAAATAGCAGCTGGAGCGGACGGTAGTTCATCGTGCCAAATAAATTCAGTTTCATGGAGCGATGGTGATTGGGGCCAGATTGATGTCCTTGCTGGTATCCACACTGATTACGATGCTTGTGCCAGCTGGCAGGGCTGTGTTGTTGGCGTTTTGGCCGCTGCCATTGATCAAATTGCTGCCAGTGCTCAGGAAGGTGCCGGTTTGAGCCAGTGTGCCTGCGTTTAGAGTGACGATGGAGTCATTGAATGGTTGCAAGCTGCCTGTGATGCCCAAGGCACCCAGGGTGGTCGTTGTTCCCAGAGGATTCAGCGCTCCGATGAGGTTGGGCACGCCACTGTTGGCGCGGATTCTAGTCGGGGTGCCTTTCACATAAGCTGCATCACCTTTGCCTAAAGTTAGGGTTAGCGTGGCATTTGCTTGAATGACAAATCCCTGCGCTGGCCGAATCACCACTCCATTGGAGTTGGCTCCATTGCTGGCATACCAGTTAGCGCCGTTCCAGAAATACAGCCGTTGGCTGCCATTCGGCTGGAAAAGGGCGATGCTGTCATTGAACGGAAGAAAACCTCCTCCATCAGGCATCAGTCCGCCCAGAGTACAGTGTTTCCTGAGCACAAAAACCATGCCATTGGTCAGTCCTGCACCGGCTGGAGTCGCATCTAGCTTCAAAGTGTCTGTCGTGTTGGAGAGGACATCGATCGCTAACCCAGTGCTTGTTCCACTCAGAGGCTCAGCGTAGTGTCTGTTGAACTCACCCACGGTCCAGCCTGGAGCTGAGAAACTCAAGATCGCCTTTCCGTCAGAGGGATCAGCACTCACTGTGACCGCCGCACTCTGGTAGAGATCCGCGCAAACAAGCGCGCAGGTCCAGCTAGAGTTCCCCGCCGGCACCGTTACCGAATACCAGCCTACGATGCTGGAAGTAGCCGCCGAAGATGGCTGCGTTGTCGTGAATAGAAGGCATGCAGCCACTAGCCAGAAAACTGGGTTTAGCGATGTCCTGCGCAGGGTTACAGAGTGCCAAATGTGCTTCATGAGAAGTCGATAATAGTTAAGATTATCAAATGATATGCTTATATCTAAGGCGGTCAACCATAATTACTGTAGGGTTAAAGGCCCAAGGTTCAATCCCTTCATGGCTCCCTTGCCCTTCATTTGTCACTTTCCGCGCAGTCTGATCCAATGCTGCATCTCCATTCTGGCCCAGCTTTGCCACACGGCCCAGATCCTCCCTTTTTAGAATCGTGAGTTGGTTGCCGAAAACGTCGGATACCCCTGCCTTCCCACGCGCCCCGTTCCAACCTCATTTCCAGGGTCGCTGGGCTGGCTCTTATGAACAAAGCTCGAATCCGACTCTTTTGTCAGCCAGTTGCAGCCTGGACCCGGTCTCGTTTCATCAGTCACACCCACTCCGCGCACAGCAGCTCCGCCTGCGCGAGCACGGTCTTCACGGCCTCCTCCTGAAGGTCCGGCGGATAACCATGTTTGTTCAGGATTCGCTTCACCATCACCTTGATCCTCGCCCGTGCACTTTCGCGAAGGGTCCAGTCGATGGTCACGCTCTTCTTCACCTGACTGATCAACTCCGCCGCGATCACCTTCAGCTTGTCATCCCCCATCGCGACGACTGCCGAATCATTCGACGCCAGCGCGTCATAAAACGCGACCTCGTCATCCGTCAGTCCCATGTCTTCGCCGCGCTTGGTCGCAGCGTCGAGGTCCTTGGCGAGTTTGATCAGCTCTTCAATGACCTGCATCGTGCTGATGGCGCGGTTGTGGTAGGCGTTGAGGGTCTTCTTGAGTTTCTCGCTGAAGACCTGGCTCTGCACGAGGTTGCGCTTGGAGCGCACCTTGAGTTCGTCCTTGAGCAGCTTTTCCAGCAACTCGGCGGCGACGTTCTTGTGCTTGAGGCCGCGCACTTCGGCGAGGAATTGGTCGCTCAGGATGCTGATGTCCGGCTTGGGCAATCCGGCGGCGGTGAAGACGTCGATCACCTGGCCTTCGGTAGTAATAGCCTTGCTCACGAGCTGACGGATGGCGGCGTCGATCTGCTCGGGCGTCTTTCGGTTGTTGGTGCTCTGCTTGTTCAGCGCGGCTTGCAGGGCTTGGAAAAAACTCACGTCGTCGCGAATCTCCGTGGCGGCATCGCTGGCGGCGCAGAGGGCGAAGGCTCGGGAAAGTTCCGTCACCACCTGCACCCAGCGTTTCTTACCGTCTTCCTGTTCCAGGATGTGCTCCTGTCCGGCGGGGATGAGCGCGAGGCGCTCGGTGGGTTTGCCGCTGGTCCACTTGTCCCAGTTGAAGCCGTGCATCATGTCGCAGGCGATCCCGTGCTTCTCCAGCATCACGGCGATGGCTTGGGCAGTGTCAAAGGTCGGGTTCCCCTGGCCGCCGCTCTCGGTGTAGG
This sequence comes from Verrucomicrobiota bacterium, assembly GCA_026397605.1. Taxonomy (GTDB): domain Bacteria; phylum Verrucomicrobiota; class Verrucomicrobiia; order Verrucomicrobiales; family Verrucomicrobiaceae; genus Prosthecobacter. The sequence goes on from JAPLUM010000860.1 coordinate 4,102, forward strand.
TGATGAGCGCCTTCTTGAGCTGATCGGCGAGGCCGAGGTAATCCACCACCAGCCCGCCGGGCTTGTCACGTAAGACGCGGTTCACGCGGGCGATGGCCTGCATGAGGCCGTGGCCCTGCATCGGCTTGTCGGCATACATCGTGTGCAGGCAGGGGGCGTCGAAGCCGGTCAGCCACATGTCGCGCACAATCACGATCTTAAACGGATCCTTGGCGTCTTTGAAACGCTTCGCCAAATCCCGCCGCTGTGTCTTGCTGCCGATGTGCTTCTGCCACTCGGGGCCGTCCTCGGCGCTGCCGGTCATCACGACCTTCAGTGTCTCAGCCTCCCACTCAGGACGCAGCTTGATCAACGCGTTAAAAAGGTCCACGCAGATGCGGCGGCTCATGCAGACGATCATCGCCTTGCCATCCATCGCCTCCACGCGCTTCTCGAAATGCGCCACCAGATCGGCGGCCACGAGCGCGATGCGTTTCGGATCGCCCACCAGCGCCTCCAGCGCGGCCCACTTCGTCTTTAGCTTCTCCTTCTTCGTCAGCTCCTCGCCTTCGGTGATTTCCTCAAACTCAGCGTCGAGCTTCGGCAGTTCGGCGGCGTTCAGGCTGAGCTTGGAGATGCGGCTCTCGTAATAGATCGGCACCGTGGCCTTGTCGGCGACGGCGCGCTGGATGTCGTAGATGCTGATGTAATCGCCGAAGACCGCCCGCGTGTTCGCGTCCGTCTTCTCGATGGGCGTGCCGGTGAACCCGATGAACGACGCATTCGGCAATGCATCGCGCAGGTTGCTCGCGAAGCCGTAGGACATTTCGCCCGTCTTTTCATTCACCTTGCCGCCGAATCCATACTGACTGCGGTGCGCTTCATCCGCGATGACGACGATGTTCTGCCGTGCGCTCAGTTCAGGCATCAGTTCGCCCTTTTCCGCAGCGAACTTATGGATCGTCGTGAACACCACCCCGCCGCTGGCACGGTTCAGCAGCTCGCGCAGGTGCTCGCGACCGCTGGCCTGCACCGGTGTCTGGCCGAGGATGTCCGCGCAGCGATGGAACTGGCCGAAAAGCTGGTCGTCGAGGTCGTTGCGGTCCGTCAGCACTACCAGCGTCGGGTTCCGCATCGCTGGATGCCGCACCACGCGTGCGGCGAAGAAGAGCATGGAGAAACTCTTGCCGCTGCCCTGCGTGTGCCAGACCACACCGGCGCGACGGTCCCCCGGCTTGCCGCCGCGTTGCCGCCCGGACCAGAAGGTGCCCGTGCCCTCGCGGGCCATGCCTTCTTCGGCCATCCCGCTCGCCCGCACCGTTTCCTCCACTGCCGCATTCACCGCGTGAAACTGATGGTAGCCCGCGATGATCTTGTGCAGCACGCCCGAGTCCGGGTCTTCTTCAAAGACGATGAAATGGTGCAGCAGGTCGAGGAAGCGCTGCCGCTCAAACACCCCGCGCACCAGCACTTCCAGCTCCAGCGCCGACTTTGGCGCGTCGCCCTCGCCATCAATCGTGCGCCAGACCTTGAACCATTCCTGGTTCGCTGTCACGGAACCCATGCGCGCCTGAAGGCCATCGCTCACCACCAGAGCCGCGTTGTAATGCAGCAGCGTGGGAATCTCTGCCTTGTAGGTTTGCAGTTGCGCGTAGGCGCTCCAGATATCGGTCTCCTCGTTCGCGGCATTCTTCAGCTCGATCAACCCGAGTGGAAGCCCGTTGAGGAAAACTACGATGTCCGGTCTCCGCGAGCCCTCCAGAGCCTTGGCGGCTGAGGGGTTGTGGTCGCCTTCTTTGACCGTGAACTGGTTCACCACCAGCCAGTCGTTGGATCGGACATCGCCGAAATCCACCAGCCTTACATCATCACCCGCGATACTGCCATCGGGCCGGGCATATTCCACAGGCACCCCATCGCGCAGCAGCTTGTGAAAAGAGCGGTTCGTCTGCACCAGCGAAGGTGTCCCCACCCGCAGCACTTTTCTCAATGCCTCCTCGCGCGCCTGCTCGGGAATGCTCGGGTTCAGCCGCCGGATGGCCTCGCGCAAGCGCCCTACCAGCACCACTTCAGAAAACGACTCCCGCTCCGCCGCCGGTTCACCGGGCGCGAGATGCGGCCCGTGCCCGACCGCATAGCCCAGCTCCTCAAACCATTCGAGGGCGGCATCTTCGACGATGGATTCGTTGAGGCTCATAGGCGTTGGCGGTTAGCGTCTAAAAGGGAAATTCGATCATTTTCAGTAAATTGAGACTTATTCGGCATCGTTCGGCAGTTTGCGTCTAAATGAGAATTAGGCCCAGACCACCTCCTCTGCGGGATCGCGACATGATGTCGCGATCCATGTCGCGATACCATTCCGGGCCGAGTTTCCGAGTGTCTATCGCGACACGATGTCGGGATTGGTGTCGCGATCATGGCTTCAAATACTCGGTGGCGGGCCCGGCCCCGACGCGCCGGAGCAGGCCAAGTTCAACGAAGTGAGTCAGGTGACGCTGGGCGGTGCGGGCGGTCACTTCCAGATTGCGGGCATACTCGTTTTGCGTGATTCCGGCGCGGGAAGCCAAGAAGGCCCATCCTTTTTGCTCCTCCTGAGTCAGTTCTGCGATGACTGCTTTGCCGAGGCCCTTTGCCGCGCTTTCCGACGAGCGATACAGCGTCAGCACTAGATATGGATCTTCCCACGAGTATTTGGGAAGCGGCAGTTCTGCCTGAGCCGCCCGGCTCTTCATCGACTTCAGCCCCAGACCGCGCTCCTCAGCCAGCTCCATCTTGGAAAAGACCGCGTGCAGCCTTGGATTCCGGCTGATCATCGGCGCGTTGAATGATTGAAGCTGTTCGAGCGTGATCGGTTCGATTGGCCCACCGGGACTTTTCACCACGATTGCGTCCGGCGTGACGCTCAACTGGCACTTAGCGCCTTTGATGCCGTAGTCACGATGCACCAGCGCGTTCACCACACCTTCGCGGACCAGTTCAAAGAGCGCCTCGTTCACTTCCAGGCGCTGAGCACCACTTCGCTTGATAGGGTTGGGCAGCTTGTCCTTCAGCCATTGAAAAACCTGCTCAGGCACCAGAACCATCGGGCCATCGAAGTCGCGGACTTCCTCAAGACCATCTTCATAGTGCATGGTAGCGAGCAGGCCCGCCTGAGCGATTGAATCCCT
>JAPLUM010000751.1 GCA_026397605.1 Verrucomicrobiota bacterium
GGCCGTCGGAGTGGCCTTAGCGGCCTGATCCTGAGCATATTTTTGGTCTGTTGTGGAAAATCGACTCAGCGGCAGCTTAAAAACGGAACCGTTTGCCATGGCGATCTCCACCTGATCCCCCTGAAGACTCACAAACGTTGCCTGCAGTGCCTTGCCATCATTGCTGGTCCAAGTCCGCACACTAGCACTATTTTGTGCTAGCCCGGGGCCTATCATGAGGAAGGTCAGACAGATGGACAGGGAAGTTGTTTTCATGAAGGCTCTATTTAGCAGGTAAGTCCACGATCTGTCGATCTGGTTTTCCAGATCCTCTGGTCCATGGGAGAGACAAGAACCGTGCAGTAATGAGCAAGTCGTGAAGAGCGATTGCTACCTCCGAGTGCTTCTTTCAGACATCTATGGAAGTTTTTGCTGTCACCATCTTTATGAGCCTCGCCTTTGCGGTGCTTTTCGCCGTGCTTTTTTTCGCAGAGCGCAGTCAGCGCCAGCGCAGGTCGATGGAGCAAATTTCACTACTGCCTCTGGAAGGTGATGGGGTCAGCCACTCCAACCTCAACCGCAAGATTTAAGCCCGTTATTCTTCATGACTACTACCGCCACCAAGCAAACCATTGAGTTTAATGACAAAGTCGTCCGCCAGTTCATGTGGGCCTCCATGATCTGGGGCATCGTCGGCATGCTCGTCGGGGTCATCATCGCTGCGCAATTAAACTATCATGAGCTGAATCTCACCTCTTGGCTGTCATTCGGCCGTCTGCGTCCGCTGCATACCAATGCGGTGATCTTTGCGTTTGTCGGGAACATGATGTTCGCTGGCATTTACTATTCCACCCAGCGGCTGTGCAAGGTTCGCATGGGGTCAGATATTCTTTCCAATATCCACTTCTGGGGTTGGCAGTTGATCATCGTCAGTGCTGCGGTCACGCTGCCTCTGGGCTTCAGCCGTGGACAGGAATATGCGGAATTGATTTGGCCCATCAACATTGCCGTGGCGCTGATTTGGGTCGTCTTTGCGGTGAATTTCTTTTGGACGCTGGCAAAGCGGAATGAGCCATCCCTCTATGTCGCACTTTGGTTCTACATCGCCACGATCATCACGGTGGCCATGCTCTACATCGTGAACCATATCTCGATTCCCACGAGCTGGACTCATAGTTACACGATTTTCTCCGGGGTGCAGAATGCTCTGGTTCAGTGGTGGTATGGCCATAACGCGGTCGCCTTCTTCCTGACCACGCCGATCCTCGGTATCATGTATTACTTCCTGCCAAAAGCGGTGGAGAGGCCTGTGTATTCGTATCGCCTTTCCATCGTTCACTTTTGGTCGCTGGTCTTCATCTACATCTGGGCAGGACCGCATCATTTGTTGAATACGTCCTTACCTAAATGGCTGCAAATGCTCGGTATGTTTTTCAGCCTGATGCTATGGGCACCGAGCTGGGGTGGCATGTTAAACGGGCTGCTCACTCTGCGTGGAGCTTGGGATAAGCTACGCACAGATCCGGTGGTGAAGTTCTTTGTGGCAGCGGTCACCTTTTACGGGATGTGTACCTTTGAGGGCCCCCTGCTTTCCATCCGTGCAGTAAATGCTCTTTCACACTATTCCGATTGGACCATTGGACATGTGCATAGCGGTGCCCTCGGCTGGAATGGCAAGATGGCAGCAGGCCTGTTTTATTGGCTCACTCCACGTCTCTACGGCACAAAACTGTATTCCGTGCCGCTGGCCAACTTCCATTTCTGGATCTCTATCTTTGGCATCCTGCTCTACGTAGCCGCCATGTGGGTCTCAGGCATCATGCAGGGCCTGATGTTGAACTCGACCAACGCAGCAGGCACGGCACTGACCTATCCAAACTTCCTGGAAACACTCACTGCCATTCGTCCCATGATGGGCTTCCGTGTCATCGGCGGCGCACTATTCCTCGTCGGCATGATACTGATGCTGGTCAATCTCTGGCTCACAGCACGCAGTGGAAAAGCGGTGGTAGATACCCGTGAAGTCACTGTGATTGAGCGTAACTCGGTCGATAACATGGGGCTGAAGAAGACCTTCTTCGCGGATCCTGTGACTTATTTCTTTGGTGGCCTCTTCCTCCTCATGGGATGGATCTTCCTACCCAAGGGAGCCGACATCACAGCTCTAATATGCTCACTGATTTTTGGTGGCATTGCCGTGAAGAAGTTTGCTTCCTCGCATGATTCCTGGTCACAGTGGTATGAGCGGCTGCTCGAAAACTGGCTGCCATTCACCCTCCTCACCTTTGTTGCCGTGGCTCTGGGTGGTTTGATCCAAATCATCCCCACCGTGATGGTGAACCGGGCAAAGAATATGGAAGACCGTATTCAGCAGGTTTACACACCTCTAGAGCTCACAGGACGCGACATCTATGTCAGTGAAGGCTGCTACAACTGCCACAGTCAGATGATCCGCACCATGCTACCTGACGTCCTGCGTTATGGCGACTACAGCCGCATGGGAGAGAGCATCTACGACCATCCATTCCAGTGGGGCTCCAAGCGCACCGGTCCAGATCTTGCGCGTGAGGGAGACAAGTATCCACACAGCTGGCACTACAATCACATGAAAGATCCACGGAGCACTTCGATCGGATCAAACATGCCAGCCTATCCACATCTGTTTACTGAGAAATTTGATCAAAAGACCCTGCCGAAAAAGATTGCCACCATGGTCACTCTTGGCGTGCCTTATCCAGCGATGACAGATGTCGAGATCAAAGAAAATGCGATCAAACAAGGCATCGAAATCGTCAATCGCTTGAAGGAAGATAACCTCGCCGCATCTCCTGATACGAAGATCGTGGCAGTCATCGCCTATCTTCAGAAATTGGGCAAATACGACGCGCCTGAAGTTGAAGACAAACTGAAAACGGCACCCGGCATCCCAGGCCTCATTCCAGGCCCTAGTAATCCTGATAAAAATCGCCCTGGCGGCGCTGAGTAACACCCAACACACACCATTATGTTCAAACAAGTCATCTACGAAAACTGGCTCGAATGGGTACCCTATGTGGCCTTTGCAGTCACGGCTGCCGTCTTCATCACTTTTGTGATCCGCGCCATCGCCCTGAATAAAGATCGTGCTGCTGAAATGGCACGCATCCCCTTGGATGATTAAACCTTAACGCCTGCGTTCCCTCATGAGCAAAAAGTCACTTGATACCGAACCCGTCCTACGCCCTCACGAATATGATGGCATCCAGGAGTTTGACCAAAAACTACCCAATTGGTGGTTATTTAGCTGGTACATCATGATGGTCGCCTTTGTCGTTTGTTGGGTGGTGTATTATCAGGTCGGCATTGGCATGTCGGATGAAAAGGAGATCGCCACAGCCATGGCCAAAATCGCCGAATACCAAAAGAAGGAACTGGAACAAATCAGAGACGATAAACTCTGGGCCATGTCGAAGGACGCTAAAATCGTCGCGGCTGGCGCTGCCACCTATCAGGCAACTTGTATCGCCTGTCATGCAGCTGATCTGACTGCGACGATTGCCGGAGCAAAGCTTCCTGGCTTGGCTCTGAATGACCAGGAGTGGAAGCATGGAAACAATCCGACCCAATTGCTCACCATCATCCGCAAAGGTGCCCCAGATATTACCAAGGGCATGCCACCATGGGAGCCACAATTAGGTCTGCAGAGAGTGGTCGAAGTGCTTGCTTTTGTTCTCAGCAAGCACACCCAGGGAGAATCTTTCACCTTGGCTGCTGACTCTCCGCTGAAAAAATAAGGAGTTCAATGAAACTTCCAACGATTAATACTCTTTCGACCATCCACACGGATGGTTCCCGGAGTTTTGTTCATCCGGCAGATGTTAAAGGACGTCTGACGAGTCTAAAGAAGTTAACGGCGCTCATTTTACTCATCGTCTATGCGGCACTGCCGTGGATACCGGTGAATGGTTACCCTGCTGTCTTTCTGGATGTCCAGGAACGCCGCTTCCATTTTATGGGACTGACCTTGGCAATGCAGGATTTATGGGTCGGCTTTTTCCTCATCACCGGCCTAGCCTTCTCACTCTTTTATGTAACTGCACTCTTCGGCAGGCTCTGGTGCGGATGGACATGCCCCTACACCGTTTTTCTCGAGCACGTCTATCGCCGCATTGAGCGTCTGATTGATGGAGATGCGCCATCCCGCAGAAGGCTGGAAGATGCTCCATGGACCCGCTCCAAAATCGCTCGGCGTGTTCTCAAGCACGGCCTTTTCCTTTTCGTTTCCGCAGTGATCGCTCATATCTTTTTGAGCTATTTTGTTTCCATCCATCAACTGTATGAAATGATGAAGGGATCACCTTCTCAGCATCTCATGGCTTTTGGCGTCATGATCTTTATGACCGGTGCGCTCTACTTCGCCTTCAGCTGGTTTCGTGAGCAATTCTGCATCATTCTCTGTCCGTATGGACGGCTGCAATCGGCGCTCACCGATGACCACAGCCTCATCGTTGGCTATGATCAAAAGCGTGGTGAACCGCGAGGCAAAGTCGGAACGACCTCCGGATCATGCATCGATTGTCGCCGATGTGTGCAGGTATGCCCGACAGGGATCGACATCCGCCATGGCATGCAACTCGAGTGTATCGGCTGTGCGGCCTGCGTGGATGCCTGTGACGACATCATGACAAAGCTCAATCGGCCGACGGGATTGGTCCGTTACGACTCACATGTCGGGCTTCATGGCGGGCAAACTAAGATCATTCGTCCACGCATCATTCTTTACACCCTACTGCTATTTTTTGGAGTAGGCGTCTTTCTCTTTTCCGTGAGTAGGCTTTCCTCGATGAATGCCAGCGCCGTGCGCATGATAGGCGCCCCCTTTTATGTGGCTGATGGCGTTCTGCGTAACCAGTTCCTCATCCGTGTCATCAATAAGCATAACAGCCCATCCCGATACAAACTGGAAATGGTCGGTGTCATGCCGCCAGAGTTGAGTGTGGCGGGTTTCGTGGAAAGCTTAGAGCTACCCGCGCTGGGTGAAGAGCAAAAGACACTGGTCTTATCCATGCCTGCGGCAACGTTTAACGGACCATTTAAACTTCAAGTCAAAGTCACCGACGAAGTTCATGGCGATACCGTGACCACGCGTGTCATGGAGTTTTTAGGCCCCGATGGAAAACTTAAATCCAACTCACCTCTCAATGCGAAAGATTTTATTCAATAACCCCTGGATACTGCCCATCTCTGTTTTTCTGATCTTCATTGGGGTCTGGGTCGCATTCATCTGTTTTGCCGTGAAGCATAAACCTGTCGAAATAAAACGCGTAACGGTATCGCAGAAGGTATGACGCAGATTGATACCAGCGCTGCGGCTTTTGTGGCTGGATTGATGACCAGTGTACACTGCGTCGGCATGTGTGGCCCCCTTTCCTGCTCATGGGCTATTTCATCTAAACCGGGAGAGTCCAACTTCATGCGTGATACCGGCCTCTATCACACTGGACGTTTGATTTCTTATGGGATCGTTGGTGGCATCGCTGGCACGATCGGCATCATGCCGCTCAAATGGTTTCAGCATGGGGCTGGTATTGTACTGCCATGGCTGCTTGTAGCGCTTTTTTTGATGGTCGGTTTCGGGCTTGACCAATGGTTGCCAAAGCCGCGTTTTCTCAGTCAGGGACTGCGCCGCCTCCAAACAAAAGCCTTCCAAATGAAAACACCCTGGCGGGCCAGCCTTCTTGGATTTGCAACACCGTTGCTTCCCTGTGGCCCACTCTACCTGATGTTCGCACTCGCCATGGCCAATGGCAGCACTTTTAAAGGGGCGGAGTTTGCCATAGCTTTTGGTCTGGGAACACTTCCCCTCCTGTGGCTGGCACAAAGCCAAATCCATTGGTTAGGTGGCAGACTCCAACCTGTCACCATGCGCAAGATGCAGCGGGCCTTGGCAATCGTCGCAGCCATGATCATGGCTTATCGACTCCGCGACACCTTAGACTTTGGCAGCCAGGCGATCCCGAGCTGTTGCCATGCTGGGTTATAACAAATCCTGCTCAGCATATCCCAAGCACAGCGCGGCACCCTGACGGTAGAGCGTTTAGTCTGACGGGAAACCTCATCCTCATGAAGACTTACTCACACATTGTCATTGCGATCGATTTCACCCCATCCTGCCGCAATGCCCTGCGACACGCCATTCGGCTAGCTTCGCAATGGGGTGCCTCCATTACTGCGGTTCATGTCATGGATGAATTTCTAGTTCATGAGTTGAAGCGGGCACTCTCTGTGGATCAAGCCACCGTTAGGCAGGAGTGGCTAACACGCCTGACGCAATTTGTAGAAAGCACCGATGCCGGATCTATGCATGTGAAGATGGAAGTGCGCATCGGGTCAGCTCATACGGAACTTTTAGAAGCCTGCCTCGTGACCGGCGCCGATCTTCTCATCATGGGCGCACGCGGATCTCGCGAAGAGCCAAACAGAGTCGGGGCCATTGCTGCTAAATGTGTACGCAAGTCCCCAACCGATGTGCTGCTGGTCCGCGAAGATGCGCAGGGTTCATTCAAGCACCTTGTGACCTGTGTTGATTTTTCAGACAACTCGAAAAGAGCCGTCCAGGTTGCCCTCAACATTGCCCAGCTGGAGAAAGCCTCTGTCGATTGCATTCACGTTTATCAGTCAGCCGTTGCCATGTCCATGGACTACGGCGGCTTTGCGGCATCGATGCCTATTTCAGCTGACGCCCATGCCCTAGAGTCTTGGGAATCTGACTTAGCTCATTTTGTGGCACCTCTTCAAAGTGAAACGCCTGAGGTTTCTGTGAAAACGACCGTGATTGAAAGACTCAATATCCGTGAAGCTGTGCTTGATCACGTCACCGAATCACACGCCGATCTTGTGGTTCTCGGCACACGCGGGAAGAACGGTCTCCGCGAACTTCTCATGGGCACAACCGCTGAGAGAATTGTCGCCTACGCCCCCTGCTCGGTTTTTGCCATCAAACCAGATGCCGCAGCGGCTGACTCTTAATAGCAGCCAGATCATGTCTAAACTCTCAGCATCACTCCGAGATCCAGCGCCTGACGGGAGAGAGGATCAAGATGGCAACGCAGGTGAAGGCCTTGACAGGCACTCACAAGGCAGGAAGCGTACGCGTTCACCCAAAATGAGCAGTCGTTCAGACCATGATCTTTTAAACAGCCTCGTCGAGCACACAGGCATGTTAGTCATGGGCATTGAGCCAAATGGAGCCATTCGCTGGATGAGCCGAGGACTGGAAGTGATGTGTGGCTATTCTCAGGAAGAAGCGCTCGGACGTGACTGGGTGGAGCTACTCGTTCCTTCAGAACATCAAGCTGCTACAAAGATCGTCTGCCGTGGCAGCAAAGGTGGTGACCGCACTCAGAGCCATGTTAAGCCCATGATTTGCCGTGATGGCACACCTCGTCAAATCGAGTGGTTTCACTCGGATATCCGCGATAGCGATGGCAACTACACTGGCATCCTTTGCGTCGGACGCGATATCACTGAGCTGCAAACAACCCGTGATGCCTTGATCGCCTCAGAGCGCCGAAGCAGCACTGTTTTAGAGACCGCCGTGAATGCCATCATCACCATGAGTGACCAGCGCATCATCGAAACGGTGAATCAGTCCGCGACTCGGATCTTTGGATACACCAAAGAAGAGATGATAGGCCAGAACATCAAGATGCTCATGCCGCAGCCTTACCGAAGTCAGCATGACACCTATGTAAATAATTATGTAGAGACAGGCGTGAAAAAAATCATCGGCATTGGTCGTGAAGTCGTTGGCCAGCGAAAAGATGGCACGATCTTTCCCATAGATCTATCCGTTGGCGAAGCCCTCCTGCCCGATGGTCGCCGAGTCTTTACGGGCATCATCCGTGACCTTACAGACCGCAAGCAACTGGAAGAAAAGATCCTCCATATCAGCGAAGAAGAGCAGCACCGCATCGGTCAGGATATTCATGATGATCTATGCCAGCAGTTGGCAGCCATTGGGTGCTTAGGTAAAGTGGCTCATCAACAGCTCCGCAAAGCCAATCGTGCAGAGGCGACTAGCCTGGAAGAAATCGTACAGCTAGTGACTCAGGCAAACGGTCGTGCGCGTGAGATGTCACGTGGCCTCATGCCAGTGGTGCTGGATAGCGCAGGACTCATGGCCGCGCTGAGAGATCTGGCTCAGGGCACAGAGCGCATCTTTCGTGTCAGTTGCCCCTTCCGCTGTGATCGGCCCGTGCAGGTCATGGACAATAAAATTGCCACGCAGCTTTTCCGCATTGCTCAGGAAGCCGTGGCGAATGCGATCAAGCACAGCCATGCAGACAGGATCGAAATCAGTCTGAATCGTGACAACGAACAACTCACCCTCATCATCCGCGACAATGGAGTGGGTATTCCAGACAATGTTAGCGGGCAGCGCACCGGCATGGGATTATTAACGATGAGTCACCGCGCCCGCATGGTTGGGGGTAGCTTGGTAGCCAATGCTGACGAGCATGGCGGCACAGTCGTGCATTGCAGCGTTCCTCTCCCAACTTCTAACTCGGCTCTCCTTTGAACATCACCCGAATTCTTCTCATCGACGATCATCCCATCATGCGCCATGGGCTGGCGCAGCTGTTGGGTTCTGAGGAAGGTTTAAAAATCTGCGGTGAAGCTGGCAGTGCGCGTGAGGGCATGATCGCAGCAGAAACACTCAAGCCTGACCTTGTCATCATCGATCTCACCTTGCCTGACAAACATGGACTAGAACTACTAAAGGATCTGCAAGTGCAGCATCCAGGTCTGCGCTGCCTAGTCTTGTCCATGCATGATGAAGATCTCTACGCCGAGCGTGCCCTGCGTGCTGGAGCCCGCGGTTACATCATGAAAGAGGCCGCCGCCGATCATCTCGTGACCGCTGTGCGCAAGATCCTCTCAGGAGGCCTTTATCTCAGTGAAGACCTGGCCTCCAAAATGATCGAGCAACTCAGTGGCGTGCGCGGTAAATCAGGTGCCACTGGCGTCGAAAACCTCACTGACCGCGAGCTAGAGGTGCTAGCGCTCATCGGCCAAGCTGTGGCCACCAAAAACATCGCAGTGCGCCTCAAAATCAGCACACGCACCGTCGAAGCTCATCGTGCTCACATCAAGGAAAAGCTTGGTATCACCGACGGCGCAGCTCTGGTGAAGTATGCAGTCCAGTGGGTCGAAGGGAAATCGCAGTCACCCACTTAGCGCCACTTAGCGCCACTAGTTCTACTGGTTTCCACTACGTTCCATTGCGGGCACTACGGACAATAGAAGCCGTATGCGACCACAATATCGGAATAGTGTCCCAGCTACATAGTCAAGGAGTCAACCCTAACTCCTCTGACTCTTATGAACGTAAACACAACCAAAGCCAAAACGCCTAGCAACAAAGCACGATTCATCCAGACTCTCGCCGACAGTGCACTCTTCAGCAGCCAACACAGCGCCTTTCAAGGACTTACGGGACTCAACCTCAGTCTGGTGATGGCTCAGGATCATGAACATGACGTTCTAGAACCAAAAACCAGTTTTGAAGGTGGTCTAGCCGTCACAAGAGTGCCGGTCAAAATTGGCAAAAACACCATTGCGTTCATTCAGACTGGCTCCACACGCCTGATCCCACCCGGAGAAGATGCCTTCCACGACGTAGCCCGCGAGATGCTGGCGGATGACAAAAGTGCCGCTGAAATCCATGCCGCCAAGGCTCACTTCGACAGTCATCCAACGACGACTTCTGATTGCTACCATGCCGCAAAAATTGTCCTGTCCAGCTTTGCCGCACAGCTCGCCGAAAACGCGCACCGCATGCTTTTTGCGCAGACCACTCATGAGCCAGATGTCGTCCGCAATGCCAAGGCCTTTATTCATGATCATCTTGCTGAAAACCTCAGCCTCGAAGCTGTTGCGAATGCCGTTAACGTCAGTCTATTCCACTTCTGTAAACTGTTTAAAAAAGCGACGGGGCTCACCTTCACCGACTTTGTGAACCATGCCCGCGTGGAAAAAGCTCGTCGCATGCTCATGCGTCCTTCCTCAAGAATTACCGAGGTAGCTTTTGATGTTGGCTTCCAGTCCCTTTCTCACTTCAATCGGAGCTTCCGCAGGATCACCAGCGAGAGCCCAACCGAGTTCCGCAGTCGCCTGAAATTAGGCAACCAGGAAGCCTGTCTGATGGCATGATTAGGTTTCCAGAAGGAATTTGGAAGATTTACCATATCTTCACAAATCTCTGCCTCTGACGACATACTTCCTTAACACTTGGGTGGTCTGTTGTGTGTGTGACAACGCTGGTTCGTGCCAGCAACGCCACGTTCCAAAAACACATAACCACAACAGACGATGAAAACGTACAACCATCGAATCATGAACCGCTGGGTGCCAGCGGTAGCAGCCTTGGCACTCAGCAGTGTCACCAGCGCAGTCACAGCTCAGCAACCACCACCACCCACTGGCACAAAGCCGCCAGCAGGCATGACCCCACCAAGTGGTCCAGCCATGCTGCCACGGCCTGACCCAAAGAAACAACCGCCACAGGGTCAACCGCCACAGGGTCAACCGCCACAGGGTCAACCGCCACAAGGAGGTCAACCGCCACAAGGAGGTCAACCGCCACAAGGAGGTCAACCGCCACAAGGAGGTCAACCGCCACAAGGAGGTCAACCGCCACAAGGAGGTCAACCGCCACAAGGAGGTCAACCGACAAGGAGGTCAACCGCCACAAGGAGGTCAACCGCCACAAGGAGGTCAACCGCCACAAGGAGGCCAGCGTCCGCCAATGCCTGGACAAAAGGGTGGACCTCCTCTGCCACCCAGTTTGCCCGCTTCGTTCATTTTACCTTCTGAGTTTCGAGCCGCGGATGGCAGTTCCAATAATCTGACCAGCACCACTTGGGGTACGCCAGACAAACCCTTCATTCGCCTAGCGCCTAATACCTATGTAGATGGAGTCAGTGCGCCTTCTGGAGAGAATCGGCCTAGCCCTCGCGTCATTAGCAATGCAGTGGCCAAGCAACAACAGCTGCGCCCGAATCGTCGTGGTGCCAGCGACTTCCTCTGGCAGTGGGGTCAGTTCTTGGATCATGATTTGGATGAAACACCCACGGCTGATCCCGTCGAAAGTCTGCCGATCTCTGTGCCTACAGGTGATCCGTCTTTTGATCCCACAAGCTCTGGCACCGTGACCATGGGACTGAGCCGCAGTGCCTATGAGACAGTGCTGGGCGTCCGGGAACAAAAAAGCGCAGTCACTGCCTGGATCGATGCCTCTCATATCTATGGATCAACAGCCACCCTTGCCTCTGCTTTACGCGCGAATGATGGCACCGGCAGACTGCTGACCTCATCCAGTGCTCATGGTGATCTTTTGCCCACACACTCTGACAGTCTCACGGCGCTGCCTCCGGTGCCCGGCTTCTTTGTCGCCGGTGACATCCGCGTCAATGAGCAGGTGGGCCTCATCGCCATTCACACGCTCTTCATGCGTGAGCATAACTACTGGGCAGACCTTTACCGCGCAGCTAACGCAGATGCAGCAGATGAAGAAATTTATCAGTTTGCCCGACTCATCGTCGGCGCTGAAATGCAGGCCATCTCGTATCGGGAATTCATTCCTACCCTGCTCGGCCCAAATGCTATCAAGCCCTACCGTGGCTACAAAGCAGAGGTCAATCCGACCATCTCCAATGAATTTGCCACAGCCGCTTATCGCCTGGGTCACAGCCTGCTTTCTCCCACGCTGCTACGCCTGGATGAAACTGGCACCGAGATTAAAGCGGGCAACCTCACCCTCGCAGGCTCCTTCTTCCAGCCTCAGCACGTCACAGAGTATGGCGTGGATGTCATCTTACGCGGATTGGCCACAGGTCGCTCCCAGGAATTAGACGAATGGATCATTGACGACGTGCGCGACTTCCTCTTTGGCCCTCCTGGAGCTGGCGGTTTGGACTTAGCTTCCCTGAACATTCAGCGTGGTCGTGATCATGGCCTACCTAGTTTTGCTCAAATGCGCAGCGCTTTAAAACTGCGCCCGGTCACCCGCTTTCAAGATGTGAACCCAAATCGCCAAGTCGTGGCTGAGCTAGACGCCGCCTATGAGAGCCCTACAGACATCGATCTCTGGATCGGTGGTCTTGCTGAGGCAGATCGCCCAGGCTCCATGGTTGGGGAGACCTTTCAGCGCATCTTGGTCGATCAATTCACCCGTGTCCGCGATGGCGACCGCTTTTGGTATGAAAAAACCATGTCTCCAGAAATGGTCCGCATGATCAATGCTCAGACTCTAAGCGTCATCATTCATCGCAACACCGAGATCAAAGCCGAAGTCGGTAAGAACGCCTTCATGGCTCCACCGCCACGCCGAGCAGGCCCTCCGCTGCGCAATCAGCCACCAACAGGAGTAAAGCCACCTGCTGGCAATCCACCAGCTCGCTAAGTCTGATCTGAATCCCCCCCAACGGCCCATGCTGCGAAAGTGGCATGGGTTGTTTTTTTGGAACAAGCGACGAATCTAAAGTTTGGATGGAGGTGCAATGAACTTGCATTAATTGGCGCGACAATTCATTGGTTGATGAATGCGTGTTACCATACTTTCTGGATTTCTTGGCTCTGGCAAAACCACACTTCTGCGTCGTCTATTGCGAGAGCAAAAGGCATTGCGTCTGGGGGTGATCGTCAATGATATGGCGGAACTGGAGGTGGATGGGGATTTGGTTCGCAGTGCGCATCGAATCTCAGAAAAAGAGGGTAACCTGGTGAGCCTCTACGCCGGCTCCATCAGCGGCAATCAGCGAGATGCTTTTGCTCAGGCACTCACGGATTGGCAGGATCGCACAGATTTAGATCATCTAGTCATCGAGACCTCAGGGAGCACTCATCCTTGGCCTTTGATTGAAGAAATTGCACGCCGCCCGGCTTATTCGTTGGATACCTTTGCGACCCTGTTGGATGCCAAGGCCTTTGTGGAAGATTATGGTGCTGGGAAGTTACTCTTTGAAAGCCTCATCCAGAATGAAGAGGCTCAAACACGCAGCAGCGCCAACTTGTTGGCTGAGCAGATCCAGTTTGCCAGTGTCATCCTTCTGACCAAAACCGATCGTGTGCGTGCTGAGGATCTGCCGTTCATCATCAAGTGCCTGGAGATCCTGAATCCATTGGCTGAAATTCATCCCGTTACCTATGGGCAGATTCCTCACGCCAAGCTGTTGGGAACAGGTAAATTCAGTCTTGATAGAGCCTATCTCACCGGTCGCGCATGGCGGGAAAATACTCCCGAGCATCTAGGTTCTGCCAGCGCTTATGACATCAGCAGCACCGTCATCTGTGATCCTCGCCCACTGCATCCGAAACGTTTGTGGACGCTCTTCCGCACCCGTCTTGGTCAGGGCATCCACCGCAGTAAAGGCTTCCTTTGGATGGCTTCTCGTGATGATCAAGTGCTGTTATGGAATCAAGCCGCAGGCAGCATTGATCTAGAACTGTTGGCTTACTGGAAAGCAGCCATCGTCAAAGATCCTTTGGGTAAACTCCAGCCCGAGGAGATAGCGGAACTTACGTCGCAGCTGGCAACCACGCACCCAGACTTTGGAGATCGACTCAATGAACTCACCGTCATCGGCACAGCGCATGATCGTGAGGTATTCGTCAAAGAACTAAACACCTGCTTTTGCACGCCAGAGGAGATCAAACGCTGGCAAGCCGGTGGTAGCTTTGATGACCCATGGCCCAAAGAATTACGAAAAGTCAGTTAGCTTTGGCTTCAGCCTTTTGAACAAGGTTCTTTCCGGCCTCGATGATTCTTGTCCTTAAGCTCTCCAGGCAAGCTTTCCAGGTGGCGCGGCTAACGGGCACATAGCGCTCACTGCCGTCGGGGAAAAAGCGAGTTTCGAAAATGTTACTCGGCTGCTGAATGATCTCATCGTAGAGGCCATGGATAAAGAAGGCACGTGCATCAGCACCATCCGGCCATGGACTGGGGTGCCCCAGTGCCTCTTCAATAGCGGCATCCAGAGCACTCAGGATTTCGATCGGATTGAGCGTGATCTTAAGGGGCTTGCCGCCTTCCAGGTAGTCGGCGATCACGGCTTGTAGCTTCTGCACTACCTCGCTGATCTGGCTTTTGTCCACCGTACCTTTTCCGTCGATGAGCCTTTGCAGTTCGCGCTCCGTTTTCACGGCGCTGATGACAGCCTCGGGCGCGCCTTCAACGTGGCGCAGATGAATTTCGCGGTGGGGTCGGGTGGACATAATGGCGGCTGCTTTTAGCAAACTTTCAGCTCCTTTGCCAGTTCAGCCAGCTGATGAAAGTGATTTTAAGCTAGGAGACCCAATTGCTTTATCGTAAGCCTTGAAATGAGAGTGATGTGAGTGCAGAAGGACCGAGAGAATATGAGTCAAACAATCCGCCCATGGTATTGGCCCGCAAGAGGACAGCCTGAAAGAACTGAACCCTTCACCTGGATTGTGGATGGAGTCATCGCGGCATCGTGGTGGCCTGATCCGTATGTTTTTGAGATTTATGAGGAGCAAAACATCCGAGCGGTCGTGAACTGCTGCGAGTTCGACAATCGCCAGGATGTGCCGAGCCAGTTCGACTACTATCACATCAACGTGCCCGACTACGGCGTGCCGACCGATGCGCAGATCGAGCAGTTCGTGAGCTTGATGGACAAGCACCATACCGCTCGGGAGGCTGTCGTGGTACATTGTGTCGCTGGTTGTGGACGGACTGGGCAATTCATCGTCGCCTGGTGCGCGAAGGCAGGCTTTATCCCCGCCAAAATCGATCCTGTGCAATGGGTTCGAGCACGCCGCAAATGTTGCCTAGAAACCCGCGAGCAGACCGACTGCGCCAAGCGGTGGATGACGAAGTATCGGCCAGGGTGATCCCGTCTGACTTTAAACGTGCTCGTGAATCTCAGGCTCCTCAGGCATCCACTTTGGAAAGGGATCGGGGAGCTGCATCCAGGCATTGGGGCCTTTGTTGAACTCGGCTTCGGTAACCAGGGCGGCGGCGAATTGAGCAGTGAGTGCAGCCTTGTCCATCTCACGGCCAATGATGACGATCTCGGTGCGGCGGTCTCCATAGGGACCCTCGATATTGCCACGGATTTCGGCCAGACTTTCCTCGTCCTGCGGCCATTCATTTTCAGCAACGGCACTCCAGAAGAAGCCCATGGCACGGGTATCACGCAGCACACCAGCTTGGGAAACATAGCCCGCTAACTCCATGCGGGTGGCTAGCCAAAACATGCCTTTGGCCCGGATGACGCCATCCCAAGCACCGCGCAGCAGCGCATTGAGTCGCTGTGGATGAAATGGGCGGCGGGCACGGTAGACAAAGCTACTGATACCATATTCTTCCGTCTCAGGTGTGTGGCCGCTGAGGCTGTCTAGCCAGCCTTTGCTCTGCTCGGCCTCCGCCATGGCAAAGAGTCCAGTATCAAGCACACTGATGAGAGGCACTTCACTTTTACGGGTGAGATGAACCTTAGCCTTTGGATTTAAAGCGTGAACGATGCCTTGGATCTCATCAAGTTCATCGGCACTGACTGCATCGGTTTTGTTGATCAAGATGACATTGGCGAACTCGATCTGATCCGTGAGTAGATGAGCGATGGTGCGGGCATCTTCACCAGTGACACCCATTTCACGGGACTGGAGGTCATCAGTGCTGTGATAGTCTTCCAGGAAATTCCGTGCATCGACGACGGTGACCATGGTATCCAGCTGGGCTAGGTCATTGAGGCAGCGGCCTGATTCATCCTCAAAGGTAAAGGTCTCATCGACAGG
>JAPLUM010000358.1 GCA_026397605.1 Verrucomicrobiota bacterium
AAACAGCTTCATTCACATCCGGCTTGAAGTTGCTGTCTAGGACGCCCGAACTACTCACAAGCGCTAGTCGATTGCGAGGTAAGCCACTCATGCTGGTGAAAATCCCACCCACGACCACCTGACCATCAGAGAGCAGGGAAAGGGCATAGACCGTACTGTTGGCGTTTGAGTTAAAGCCGCTGTCCAAGGTGCCATTCGTATTGAGCCGCGCGATGCGGTTCCTCTGTGCCCCCGCTACCGTGGTGAATAAACCACCAATGATAAGCTTGCCGTCAGGCTGAAGTTCCATGCAGGTAATAGCGCCGTTCGCATCTGGATTGTAGCCAGTATCGAGTGTGCCGTCGGCATTTAGTCTGGCGATGCGATTGCGCGTGCTGCCGCCTAGAGTTGTGAAGCTGCCTCCGACAATCACCTTGCCATCTGAAAGCACGACGAAGTTAGTCACACGCCCATTTCCATTCAGCGTGAAACTAGTGTCTAAGGTGCCGTCAGCATTCAGCATCGCGAGGTTGTTTCTTGTGACACCGCCGACAGTTGAGAAATCTCCACCCACGAGTATTTTCCCATTCGCAAGCCTAGCGATGCCGCTCACGGTATTATTGAGGTCAGGGTTAAAGGCCGTCTCCACGCTGCCATCGGCACTCAGCCGCGCCATTCGGTTACGCACCACCCCGCCAACGGACGTGAAGCTGCCACCAAGCAGAACTTTACCATCTGGCTGATGCAGGACAGAATTCAGACCGCTGGCAGCCGTGGTGAAGGAATTGTCCAAAGTCAGATCCGCATTCAGACGAGCATAACCGCTGCGGACCTGATCATTCATCAGCGTGAAAGTGCCTCCAAGCAAGACTCTCCCATCAGGCTGTACAGCCTGAGCGAGCACACTGCTGCTGTTGGAGTCCATCACAACACCAGTGTTCAGAGTTCCATCGGCATTTAGAAGAGCCGCGTACTGCCTTGCTACGCCACCTATGCTGGTAAAAAAACCTCCGACAAAATGACTGCCGTCTGGACGCAACAGGATTGCCATCACTTGACCATTAGCGTTCGGATTATAGGAAGTGTCCAGCGTGCCATCTGCATTCACCCGCGCCAGCCGATTGCAAGTAACTCCACCGAGGGTGGTGAAGTTGCCCACAAGCAGGATTTTCCCGTCCGGCTGGATGCCCATGGCAGTTACAAGACTGCTAGCATTCGGATCAAAGGTCGAATCCAGGCTACCGTCCGCATTCAGTCTCGCTAAGCGGTTACGTGTGATGCCGTTTACCGTTGTGAAATTGCCTCCTATCAGGATTGTTCCATCCGTCTGCAAAGCGAGTGAGGTCACTGAATTGTTCAATAGTGGGTTAAAAGAAGCATCAAGTGTGCCGTCCGTATTTAGCCGACTCAGATAGCTCTGCGTGACCCCGCCGACAGTCGTGAAAGTGCCCCCAACTAGGATCTTCCCGTCAGATAAGATCAGGAGAGAATTCGGATTGATCTGGTTATTCAGATCTGGATTGAATCCTGTGTCCAGCGTGCCATTTGCATTGAGCCGTGCAATGCGGTTGCGCGTGACCCCACCAACCGTGGTGAACGACCCGCCGATCACCAGCTTCCCATCTGCTTGCATAGCGATTGCTTGAACGGAGTTTCCAGGAAGAGCCGGAGTCATGCTCACATCAAGTGTGCCATCAGCATTCAATAGCCTCAGATAAGGACTATTGGCAGTAGCCATCCAGACTTTTCCGTCCAGTCGTTTGGCCAATGCGGTCACCGTTCCGGTCAGTGTGGTGCCGAGGTCAAAGGTGGCATCCAGATTTCCATCTGAGTTCATTCGTGCCAGTCTCCGGTAGGCATGGGCACCGACACTCTCAAAACCTCCTCCCATAAGTGTCTTGCCATCATTGAGTAGAACAAAAGTATTCACCACGATGCTGCCTCCCCGCGAAGCGATGTCAAAGGATGCCGCTGAAGCAACACCTTCACTCATTAGCGCGATTTCGAAAGGAGACTCATCTGCATCGTTGCTCCACACCTGCAGCTGGCCAAAGCGCAGGCCTTGGGCTGCTGGCGCACACCGGACAGTGAAGGTCGTGCTTCCTCCAGACGCGATAGCCGAGGCAGGGGTGCTGACCACGCTGAAGTCTGCTGCGTGCGGCCCGTCCACAGTCACAGCTAGGCCGGTCAGATCAGCGCTGCCTGTGTTGCGGATCGTGTAGGTCTGATCCATGCTGGAGCCGAGGTTCACTGAGCCAAAGTCTGTCGTGCTCATGGTGTCCGTTAGTGGTGTGCTGGCAGGCTGTTCCACCACGATCTCCGGCTGCGCTCCGCCACTGGCCGGGATAATGGCTATAGTTTCATAGATTGAGCTGTCACCTCCGTAAAAACCGCCGGTCATCTGCAAACCTTGAGCGCGAACTTGATAACTCTGGCCCGTGGGCAAAGTCAGGCCTGTTAGCTGCCAGCCGTTCGTCGTGCGGGTGCCGTTGCCCAGGCTCGTCCAAGTGCTGCCATCCAGACTACTTTCAAAAGTGACTCGATCCACCTCCGGGCTGGTGCCAGCGCGTACCCAGGTCACAGAGGTGCCCGCGCTGTTGACCGTGAGACTTTGAAGGGCAGGCGTGTTCGCCAGCCGGACATGGCCAGTGCACGCCACTCCGTTTGCACGGGAAAAGGCCCCGCCGACCAAAACCTGACCATCACTGGTTTGAGTCAGGGTATTTACGTCATCATTCAGATCCGCAAAGAAGCTTGTATCTAGGCTGCCATTCGTATTCAGCCGGGCCAGTCGATTACGGCTTCCTCCACCGATGCTACCGTTGAAAGATCCTCCGACCCAAATCTTGCCATCGGTTTGAAGTGAGAGCGCATAAACATTACCGCTGGGCTGAGGCGCGAAGCCACCATCTAATGTGCCATCTGAGTTCAATCGGGCCAGACGATTCCGACTGGTCCCAGCAATGGTGGTGAAAGCCCCTCCCACCAGAATTTTGCCATCCGGCTGCACTTGGAATGCATAAATCGTCGAGTTGGCTCCTGGATCGAAACCCGTGTCCAGGCTGCCATCCGCATTTAATCGCGCGATACGGTTGCGCGTCACGCCTCCCACCGTCGTGAAGGTTCCACCAACCAGGATCTTGCCGTCTGGCTGCACGGCCAGAGCCTGGACATCGGAGGTGCTGCTACCCAAATTGGGATTGAAGCCAGTGTCCAGGGTGCCGTTGGCATTGACCCGTGCCAGCTTATTTCTCGTCTGGCCTCCGAGAGTGGTGAAAGAACCACCCACTAAGATTTTCCCATCGGCCTGCGTTGCCAGAACATTGACAGGAGAAGTGGTCGTGAACGAAGCAAAGGTGCTGTCCAAGCTACCGTCTGCATTCAGGCGTCTCACCGTATTATTATCTTGGTAAATCAGCCGTCCGTCTGCCTGCGGGATGGTACTGTAAGTATATCCCGAGGAGGACAGAGGAGGGGTAAAGGAAGGGTCCACTATCCCCGATGACAGCAGGCGTGCTATCGGAGAAAGGGGAAGTTCATTCACACTCGAAAAGGAACCCCCAATGACAAGCTTTCCACCGGCCATGAGGCTCTGTGCCATAATGCTGCCTCCACGCAAATCCAGGGTCCCCGCAGAAAGTACCGTGGCACTGGAGGACATGATTGCTAGCAGCGGACTGAACTGCCCAGCCACACGGCTGAAGCGGCCACTTACCACTATCCTGCCATCAGACATCACCATCACATCTTCGACCCTGTTATCACAGTCCGCTCGGAAAGTGCTGTCCACGCTTCCGTCACTGTTAAAACGCACCAGTCGTTGCCGACTCAATCCCCCTGCCACTGTGGTAAAATCTCCGCCTGCTAAGATTTTCCCGTCGGACTGTACTTCGATCGCCCAGACAATCGAGTTAGCCACCGGATCGAATCCTGTGTCTAGGCTGCCATCCACATTCAAACGCGCGATGCGGCTACGCGCCACCCCGCCCACCGTTGTGATGTAGCCCCCTATCAGGATCTTTCCGTCTGACTGGATCGCCAGCTCTTCGACTGTGAAGCTGGCGTTGGGATTAAAACCAGTGTCCACAGAACCGTCCGTATTGAGCCTGGCAATTCGATTCCGAGTGATGCCACTAACGGTAGAGAATTGACCACCTATTACCACCTTCCCATCCGGCTGAAGCAGCATGTTGCTCACATTATAAGATGCATTTGGGTTATAGCCCTGATCGAGACTGCCATCCGCATTCAGCCGGGCTATGTAATTTCGACTCTGCCCAGCTACCGTAGTGAACCATCCTCCGATCACGATCTTGCCATCGGCCTGCGCTGCGAGGCACTGAATGTAAGAATTTTGGCTAATGGCGGGCAGCGTTGTGTCGAGACTCCCATCGGGGTTCAGTCGGGCCAGATAGGACCGCGAACTGCCGCCGCTGGTAATCGTGAAGCTTCCCCCAATGAGCAGCTTGCCATCTGGCTGGAGAGCCAAATCATGCACAACACCTGAGGTCGCCACTGGAGCGAAGCTTGTATCAAAGGACCCGTCACTGTTCAATCTTGCAATACCTTCTCGTGCCACACCATTGATGCTACTGAACGCCCCACCAATCATGATCTTACCATCTGGCAACTCAATGCTTTCAATAACAGTTCCACTCACGACATCGATATTGTAACTCTGGTCCACACTACCCATCTGCCCCGCGCCCGTCAAAGTCACATCAAAGGGGGACTCATCTGTGTCATTGCTGATAATATGAAGATCGCCGATTCGGGAGGTGGCTGCGCCAGCGGTGAAGGTGAAGGTGACGGTGAAGGTGGTGCTAGCACCAGGGGCGAGAGTAGTGTTACCGAGGTCACTGAGGGTGAAGTCAGATGCGTTTGCTCCATTCACACTAAGGGCGAGTCCGGTGAGATCTGCGCCGCCTTGATTGGTAATTCGGAAGACTTTCTGAGAGCCGAAGCCGACAGATGAAGAGCCAAAGTTCACGGTGGATGCGGCATCGGTGAGGCTGGCTCCGCCGAGTTCTTTGACAACAATCTCAGCAGGCAGGGTGTAAGTCACTATCTGTTCGATCAGTCCCGAACTGCCATTGAAATAGCCACATGAGGTACGCCCCCGTGCACGCACTTGGCCACTCGAAGGGAGTGAAAGTCCTGTAAGCTGCCAATTGGATGTCGTTCCAATTCGGGAACCAGCGCCGAGTGGCAGCCAAGTTATGCCATTGTCAGTGCTTGCTTCGAAGGTTACCTGTGAGACATCCATTTAGAATGGGGGTGAAACTTGCATCAAGGATGTTATCGGCATTGAGTCTGGCTATACGGTTACAAGAGACTCCTCCGATTGTGGTAAATAAGCCTCCAAGGAAAATTTTCCCATCCGCCTGCAAGGCCAAGCATCTAACATCACTATTAGCATCAGGATTAAATCCAGTGTCGATGGTGCCATCTGAATTTACACGTGCAATGCGGTTGCGAGTGACTCCAGCCAAGTTTGTGAATAAGCCGCCGAAGAGAATTTTCCCATCTGGCTGCACCGCAACAGCAAGCACAATATCGTTCGCATTTGGGTTAAAACCAGTATCAAGCGTTCCATCTGTATTCAAACGCGCGATTCGGTTGCGAGCGCTCCCTCCCACAGTGGTAAACCAGCCGATACAGAGGGTCTTGCCATCCGGCTGAAGCGCCAAGCTTAGGACGTGGTTATTAGCATCGGGGTTGAACCCTGTATCAATCGTTCCATTGAGATTCAGCCTTGCTATGCGGTTGCGCGTAGCTCCGGCAATATTCGTGAAACGTCCGCCGAGTAAAATCTTACCATCTCCCTGAATGGTCACAGAATTGATGCCTTCATTCGCATTAGGATCGAAAGGGGTGTCGAGCGAACCATCGGCATTGAGCCGTGCAATACGATTGCGTGTAACTCCGCCTATACTGGTAAAGTCCCCGCAAATTAGGATTTTGCCGTCTGGCTGAACAGCGACGCAGTTGACGTTGCCATTTGCATTGGGATTGAAACCTAGATCGAGTGTCCCATTGGTGTTGATCCGAGCGATCTTATTGCGCACCGAGCCCAAGAAGTTATAGAAATCTCCCGCAACAATGATCTTCCCGTCAGTTTGCACGACCGTTGCTAAAACATAGTTACCAAACATACCCGTATTGAGCGGATCCACAGCACCTGGCTGTGCAACTATACCCTCCGATCCAGACAGTCCGGTGATGATGGCAGCATTTAAGATGTCTCCGGTTGTCGTATATCTGCCAACTCGGTTACTGCCAAAGACCGAGACATAGATTTCTGAACCTGAGGTTATAATGCCATAGGGACGGTCGAGGCCGGTTATCAGATTAGCATTCACGGTGGTTCCAGCGAGGCTGTATTCGCCGACTTTGCTACCATCGAAGCTGGTGACATATAGACTGGAGCCGGACAGAGCGAGATCGCTGGGGCTGTTCAGGCCAGTGATGAACGAGGCGTTTACCGTGGCGCCTGCTGTGGTGTATTTACCGATGGTGCCGCTGTTGTAGTTGGTGACGTAGAGATCGTTCCCAATGACGGCGATGCCGGAGGGGTTGTTCAGACCAGTGATGAAGGAGGCATTAATCAGGGTACCAGAGGTATCATAGCGCCCGACAGTGTTTGTGTTGGCATTGACGACGAAGACGTCGCTACCGGTCACGGCGATGCCGCGTGGGTTGCTCAGCCCAGTAATGAGCGAGGCATTCACGACGGTGCCGTCAGTGTTGTATTTGCCCACAGTGCCGCTGCCGGTGTTAGTGATGTAGATGTGTGCGCCGGAGAGCGTGATGCTGGTCGGACGATTCAATCCGCTGACCAGCGAGGTATTCACTACCGAACCATCCAGGTTGTATTTTCCAACGGTTCCTGCGCTGTCGTTGGTGACGAAGAGCTGGGCCTGAGCGATTCCGATGATCAAGCACAACAGACAAAAAGTCCTGACGAAAAACAGGAGCCTAGGAAATTGAAAAATGGGACGAGAACGGGACATCACGACAGAGATGGAGGTTGTGGAGACATATCGAAAATGGGCAGTGGCGTTACACTCTCGGTGCGCGGTTCTTGACTCGCGTGAAGATTCTGACAGAAAGGTGGATGCCCGCGACCTCTCAGACCACCACTCATAGCGCTTTTCCGTCCACTCGCTGGACGCTGATCAGTCAAATGCAGGAAGGCTGCCCGACCAAGGAACATCGGTTGGCACTGGACACGATTTGCCGGACCTATTGGTATCCGCTTTATGTTTATGCGCGCAGGTTTGGAAAAAATGAAGACGATGCGAAAGATGCGGTGCAGAACTGTTTTGCGCATTTGATCGCAGGCAATCATCTGAAGGAGGCGGACCCGGTGCGGGGCAGGCTGCGGAGTTTTTTGCTGACGGTGCTGAAAAACACCATTCTGCAAGAGGTCGAACGCCAAAATGCGCAAAAGCGCGGTGGTGGTAAGGAAACCATCTCTCTTGACCTGCGGGATGCGGAGGGCCGTTACCTGATGGACCCGATCTCCGCTGAGGTTTCTGCGGATCAAGCTTACGACCGGAAGTGGGCGCTGACGCTGCTGGAGGCCACTCGGGAAAAGCTGCAATTGAGCTACCTCACCGCAGGCAAGGACCGGCTTTTTCGAGTACTTTCCCCTGCCCTGGCTGATGGTGACCGCTGGAATGGGCACAACGAGGCGGCGGCGGAGCTGAACATGGATCTGGGCGCGGTGCGCGTGGCTCTGCACCGGCTGCGGAAGCGCTACCGAGATCTGCTGCTGGAGCAGGTGGCGGCGACGGTCTCCAGTGATGGAGACGTGCGCGTGGAACTGGCCTATTTGATGGGGCTGTTTGCGTAAAACCAAGCTTGGGGCGTTGTCGGAGCGATGAATGACGAAAACTGCATGATGAGGCGCCGCCACCGAGGTGGAGTTTTCGCTCTTCGTCATGGGAGGTTCTTTCGTCATTCAGATCTAGGGATTCGTCATTAAGGGGCGGTGAGTTGACCTTCGGGGTTCAGGGTGTCCGCAGCATGTCTGAACCAGACGCGTCCGGAAGTTTTCGGGGATGTCTTGGGGGTGGTGAGCACTGGGGCGCTGGTGGGTAGGTCATCGAGCACGAAGAAGCCGTGGCCACGTAGCAGGCCGTTGGGCTGGCGGACGATGAGGCCTTCGAAGGCGGAGGTGCGTGCCACACTGCCTGCGGCGGTGGGGTTGATATCGGACAAGGTCAGGCTGCCTTTAAAGAGGCCAGTCTTCGGCGTCACGGTAAGACTGGTCTTGCGTGTGGATTCTGCTGGGGGCGTCACGGTGACGGCTCCTTTGGCCTGCACGGTGACGGCGGTGTCAGGTTTTTTCACGGGCGTGCCGAAGTCGGCATAGTCGAAGGCAAGGCGGGTGTTTTCGCTGCCGCCGCTGAGGCCCATGACGAGGGCTGTGGCTGTGGGCTGCGGCTCCAGATAGCGGCCCCCAAAGACGGTGACGTTGAGTGGTCCGAAGCCGGGCTGGTAGAGTCGCTCAGCGGTTTTTTGTACAACGCGGGACCAGGTCAAAGTGCCGGTGAGTGCGGTGTCACTGAGATCCACGGCTGCGCCGGGTGTGATGAGCAGTCCGCCGAGGACGGTGTCGGCAAGGGTGGAGGTCTGATGTAGGAGCACCTCTCCATGGGCTCCAATGTTGGCACTGGAGGTGAGTAAGATTCCGTGGGCCAGTTTGCCCGTGATCTTTAGCCCTCCTTTGGCATCGACGGTGAAGGAGCCGTAGCCTGCCCCGCGTGGTTGAGAGCTTGGCGCCGAAGGTTGAGTGAGAGCTAAGGTGTAATACCCTGGATAACCAGTGAGCGGCCCGGTCTTCAGTCGCCAGCCGTGAATCTGGGCGCTCTGGGCTCCGATGCTGAGGGTGGAGCCGGTGAGGAGCTGGGTCGTCGTGTCAAAAGTGAGCGCGAGTGTGAGTGTGGTGACAGGGATGGTCCTGGTGGGGACGGTGACGGTGGCGGTGCTGGTGGTACTGTCTGGCAGGGTATCAAGCGAGCCTTTGAAGGACAGTGAGACGGAGCCATGAATGAGGATGCCGGAGAAGCTGCCGAGTGGGGTGACGGTGAGGCTAAGGCGTCCACCGAGGTTTCCATTCACGGTAGGGTGGCGCTCCACGTAGCCCTGGTAGCCGCCGTCCAGATTGGCGGGCAAGGGCAGCACCGTGATGCTGGCGTTGGCGATGTCGGAGTTGACGAGATTCCTGGCGGTGAAGATCGGATTGAAGGCGGCAGTCTGGAGCTTGATGGGCCGTCCGCTGAGGATGCCGGTCTTGGAGTCGATCACGATGCCAGGCGGCAGGCCGGTGGCACTGTAGGTCACGACACCGCGGTTCAGAGCGCTGTCGATGGGTAGAGGCAGTGGACCATAGCTGCTGCCGATGACGACACGATTCGGGATGACGAGGGGCTCGGTGATGTCTGGCTCCTGATCCATGACGCGCACGGTCTGGGTGCCGCCGGGCAGGGTCAGTTCACCCATGGTGATGAGGCAATGGTAGCGGCCTGAGTCGCCGGCTGTCATGCCCGTGAGCTTCAGCGCGGGGGTGCCTGTGCCGGAGTAGATGCCGCCGTCTGTCAGCTGTAGGCTATCTTTATGCCAGCGGTAGCTGAGGCTGGGCCCGGCAGTGACGATAGTGAGCGTGGTGGTGGCACCTGGTTTGAAGTCGAGGGTCTTCGCCGCTGTGTCCACGATGCCGATCATGGCGCTGTCTGAGAGCACGGTGCCGAGCACGTTTTTGGCGCTCAGTGCGTAGGTGCCTGCATGGGTGGTTTCTGCCTTGGTCAGACTGTATGTGGTCTTGGTAGCTCTACCGACGTTTTTGTTGTTCAGCAGCCACTGGAATGTGGGTGCGGGAGAGGCGACAAAGCCTGCCGCCAAAGACAGCGGGCTGCCTCGTGGGACGAGCTGAGACAAAGGTTGCGCAGTGATTTTGGGCTTCGTTTCATCATCCAAAAGGGTGATCACATGCTGGGAAGGCTGCCCAAGGGCCAATGACACGCCTACGTCCGCCGGGCGTCCGAGCGTGATCCTCAGCGTCTTCACAGGCTCGGAAAGGTTGTCCTGGAGCAGCGTGAGAGAGATCAGCTTTTCTGTTTCACCGGTGGCGAAGGTCACGCTGGCTGGGCTGCCGACATAGTCTTTGCCCACGCCCTGCACAGCGGTGCCGCTGAAGGTGAGGGGAAGAGTGATGGCGCTCGTCGGCGGTGGCTGAAGGGTGATTTTCACCTGAGCGCTGCCGTCTGCCTCGGTGGCGATGCTGGAGCCCAGGGCAAAGGTAGCCTGCTTGACGATATTCAGGTCAGTGGCATAGATCGGACTCGTGGCGCTGATGCTGCCGTCGTCTCGCTGGACGCGGAGGCGGATGTACTGCACAGGCGTTTGATTGAGGGCGCGGGTGGAGAAGACGAGCAACTGCTCGGCGTTGTCCGTGAGGGTGATTGTTGTGGCGTCGCCGCTAGTCCAGCTGATGAGGTCAGTGGAAACTTCGACGATGTATTCGATGCCTTGACGGATGCCCTGTCTCGGGACGGAGAGGCCGAAGTAGTCTTTGTCAGGTTCGAGGTCTCCCGTGGGTGTGGCAAAGAGTTCGATGCCGCCTTGGCTTCGGGATTCGACGACGACTTCGGCAGACATGCGCTCGATCTTCGGCTCTGGCAGGCCCACGACATCCTGGGTCAGTGGATCTAGCCCGAGGGCGAACTCGAGCAGGTTGGCCAGGCGGTCGCCGTCTGGATCGGCGGTGTCATCGCTGATCTCGGGATCACGCAGATCCTCGGCTGAGAAGCGCTGGAGTTGCCAGGAGTTTGCCGCTTCACTGGAACCGAGGCCAGACGTGGTCTCCGAGGTGCCGCCGAAGCCGATCACGAACTGGGGAGTCAGAGTCCAGGCGCTACCATCACCGAGGAAGCCGCTTTCGCCATTTCCCCAAGCCCAGAGGGATCCGTCCGCCCGCACGGCAAAGGCCGTGCCCTCGCCGACACTCAGCTCGGTGATCTGGGAGATGCCCTCGACGTGTGCAGGTGTCCATGGGTCCAGCAGGCTGTTGGAAAAGCGCCCTAGGAGGCCAGGGTAGAGGCTCCACGCCCAGACATCCCCGGACGAGTCGATGCCCATGATCGTGTCACTGCCGACTTCGATACGCCGCAAGGCAGGGACGCCGGGCACCTGGGTGGGGATGAGTACAACGGGGCCAGCACTGACGGCACTGGTCACGCCGCCGCCGATGCCCCAGACCCAGACGCTGCCGTTTGAGCGGAGGGCTACATTGGCCTCTCGGTAGGCGGCGATCTGCACGACTTCGGTGAGGCCACTGACACGCACCGGCAAGGTGCGATTCGCCACGGTTCCATCGCCGAGCTGGGCATAATGGTTGTTACCCCAGGCCCAGACGGTGCCGTCATTTTTCAGCGCCAGACTGTGCGCGCCACCGGCTGCCACGGCCACGATGCCCGTGAGTCCGCTCACGGTGACTGGACGCGCGCGGTTGGTGGTGCTGCCGTCTCCGAGCTGGCCGAGGTGGTTGCGCCCCCAGGCACGCACGGTGCCGTCAGTATTCACGGCTAGGCAGTGCAGGCTGTCTTCATAGGGCCAGCTCGGGTGGCCGGGAGGTGTGGCATTGGCCCCAGGGCTGACGGCGAAGGGCAGTGTCCCTGACACGTTCTGCACGGTCACTGGATTGGCCGGGCCTGGCGGTAGGCTACCATTTGGGATGCTGGTCGTGTTGTTGCCAAATTCCCCCCATTCGTTTTTGGCTCCCCAGGTGACGAGGCCTCCGCCGGCTTTTTGGGCCAGGACGAAGTCGCGATTCCATGAGGTCTTGAGATCTCTAAAGCCGCCCGCTTCGGTGAAGGCGGCAGGCATCTGGCTGAGTGGGCCTGCGCCGGTGAATCCCCAGGCTAGCCAGGAGCCGTCCTGCTTCCGCACGGCTGCGGCGGGACTGCGCCCGGCCCGTGCTAAAGCGACACCTGAGATGCCCGGCACCTGCACAGGCAGGAGGGTTTCATCGAGACGGCCGATGCCGAGTTCACCCCGTTGATTGCGGCCCCAGGACATGACTTCTCCATTGCTGAGCAGGGCGATGCTGGATTCACGCCCAGAGGCGATGGCTCCCACGCCATCGGTGCCGAGCGCCGCGATCTCCTGCGGGCGGCTGGAGTCAAAAGGGGAGCCGGTGCCGAGCTGGCCGAGATCATTGCGCCCCCAACTGAAGACACGCCCGATGTCGTCCACGCCGAGCGCGAAGCCGTTGCCTGCGGTGATGGCGACGATGTTCGTCAGCTCGTGATAAGCCGCCGGTGTCTGACTGGTGGGCGGGTAGCCAGTCTGGGTGTCATCGCCTTCAAAGGTGCCCCACCACTTCACGCTGCCGTCTTCCATGACCACATAGGCAGTCTCCAGTCCGGCGGCGATGTAGCTGGCGTTGCTGATTCCGGGCACTAGCAGCGGGCTGGTTTGTGGCAGCGTGGTATCAGAGAAGGCCAGCTTTTTCCCCCAATGCAGGACGGTGCCGTCTGACTTCATGGCTACGGTGTAGCGGCTGCCGACGGCGGTCATGGCTACGTCGAGCAGCCCCGGCACCTGCACCGGTGTGAGGCTATCTGTGGTGGTGCCGTCTCCGAGTTGGCCGCTGCCATTTTTCCCCCAGGCCCAGACGCTGCCGTCTGCATTGACCACGGTGACATGCGAGCTACCGGGCAGTCCTCCGGCGGAAATCCAGACGGCCTGCGGCTGGGGGCTGCCGCCTTGCCAGAGTCCTGAAATCTGGACTGGCGTGGGATGAGCCAGGGTATCGGTGCTGCCAGTGGCCAGCAGGCCGTCACTATTTCCACCCCAGGCCCAGACGGTGCCATCACTCTTCAGCATGAAGGCCGTATTCCCCGTGGCGGCGACCATGACGGCATCTTCAGAGTCAGGGATGGCCACGGGGGAAGAGCGGGCGTAGCCCTGTGCGGCAGCGGTCTCCGCGCCCGGGACCTGACCGTAGTATCCCCAGCCCCAGGCCCAGACCTGCCCTTCTTTGATGGCGAGCGTGAAGGCGTCTCCCTTCGCCACCTGACCTGACAGGCTGAGGCCGATGGAGAGCGGGGCCGCTCCTGTGCCGGTGCCACCGGTGCTGCCGCCAGAGTCCACGAGCAGAGGCTGGTAAAGTTTATCCAGGATGCGGGCAAGGTTGAGGCGGCCGCCGCTCATGCACTGACCCGCCAAGGATGGCACGGGGTCCACGTTATCGACGATGAGCTGGCGTATCTGGCGGGCATCTTTGACCTCGGGCTGCCACATGGTCAGCAGGGCAGCGGTGCCGGAGACGAGTGGGGCGGCCATGCTGGTGCCGTCACGGCTTTCATAGCCGTAGGTGCTGTCGGTGGGGCGTTTCCAGCGCGTGCTCCAGATCCCAGAACCTGGGGCAAAGAGGTCCACCGTGAGCGCGCCGTAATTTGAGGCACCAGCCCCAGCCCACACGGCGCGTGCATCGGTGGCATCCGTGGCACCGACACTGATGATGAATCCACTGGGCGTGCTGGCGGGGTAGGTGGGGATGAGGTCGTTGTTCGCGCCTTTATTACCCGCAGCAGCCGCATGGATGATGCCGTAGGGCTTGGGGCGCACTGGATTGCTGAAAGTGAGCCCTGTGTTGGCGAGGGCGCGTGTGGAAAAGTTACTCAGATAAATTTTATCCCCACGCACGATGGTCACCAGCGTGCCGGTGGGTATTCCAGTGCCTGGGCTAGTGACAGAGACCGTCATGCCAGTGCGGATTTTCTGGAACTCAGGCCCGAGTCCCGTAAGTCGGACTTCGTTCGACTTGATCACGGCGGTCCCTTTCAGTCCGGCGGGCTTGGCGTCTGAGGTCTCCACCGGGTTGTTGATCGCGATGAGCATGGATTTGCTGTAGCCCGCCCCACCCCAGGAGTGGTTGGCCACAGCCACCTGCCGCACGTTGTTGCGATTGAGCTGCTTGATGTAAATCATAGCAGGCACGGCGGCGCTGTAGGTGCCAAAGGTGCCAGCAGTCGTTTTGCGGATGATGCGGATTGGCAGGATTTTTACCTGCCAACACACACCAGCCACTCCAAGTCCGTTGTTTCCTAACGCACCGATGATCCCTGCCACATGGGTGCCGTGGCCCACATCATCCATCGGGTTGTTGTCGTTGTCGATGAAGTCCCAGCCACGAATATCATCGTCGAAGTCGTTGTTGTCATCGTCTCCATTACCGGGGAAATCGTTGGGGTTTGACCAGATGTTCTCGGCTAGATCGGGGTGAGTGTAATCCACACCCGTGTCAATAACTGCGACCACGATGCTGTTGGCTTCCTGGGGAGTCTTTGGTTGTTTGACGACATCCCAAGCCACTGGTGCCTGAATTTTGGGTAAGTGCCACTGTGGACCAGGCGCTCCTGCGTATATGGGGTCATTTGGGACGGTTTCCGCACCTTTTGTTACAAAGTCGGGTTCAGCATACTCCACCACTGCGCTGCGGCTTTCCAGAAGCTGGATGGCTTTCTCCAAAGCTGCATCACCCAGCATGGGCACCTCCACTAAATAAAGATCCTCGCAGGCTGGAAGCCGCCGCCGTAGTTGAAAGCTCTTTGGTAGCGCTGATTTCAAGGCGACCTCCGTCAGTCCCGTTCTCACCTTCACCATCAGATGGTCAGCAATCATCGCATTTTCCCACAAGGGTTGCGGGGCAGGTTTATCCTGTAGCTTTCCGGCAGCCTGCGGTGCCTGATCACTGCGATAAACTCGATCGACCCGCACCAAACCAAAGGGGAAATCTGGCACACGATAAATGTTCCCCAGTCCTGACGATGCCATCAAATCCAGGCCACGCGGCGACAGCAGACTGGTGAATGACTGGTGCTTGCGTGATGGTTGGCGGCATGGCAGACAGAGGCTTCGCAGGTTCCTGAGCCCGAAAGCTTTCTACCGCGTCTGCTACTTTACTAACCTGAATTGATGGCTTGGCCTGCCAGAAAGCGACCAGCAGAGCTAGCAGCAGCAAGCTCAGAACAAAATAACGCAGAAGCTTCATGTCAGTCGATGTGTTGAAATCATATTCATTTACCGGAAAAGGTGCGGCGAATTACTAAAAGTGTGCGAATCCACACTATTTTCTCTGAATGCGCAACCGCATGAACTGCCGGGGAGCATCATCCAAAGAGGTGGCGGAGTACACCTCCAGCACCTCCGCCGTGTCGAGAACTTTGACTGTATGAGGATCACCACTCCGCCAAGTCACCAAATCGTCTGACACCTCCACGATGTAGTCGATGTCCTGCCTGATGCCGCCGCTACGATTAACCGTATAAGCCAGATAGCGCTTCCCGCTGGTGAGGTCCACGGTTGGCGTACTAAAGAGTTGTACCTCATTGCTTGAGCTCTCACTTTGAGCTGTGGCACCAATGTTATCTATCCGAGTAACCGGCAGACCACTACTTGCCGTAGAACGGGGATTCAGACCCAGCGCATACTCAATTAGGTTGGGGACGCCATCGCTATCAGGATCGGCTAAATCGTCAATGAGGCTTGCATCGAGAAGTTCGGGTACCGAGAAGTTTTGAAACTGCCAGGAATAAGCGGTGTCGCCCGTGCCTAGGCTTGAAACTGTGCCTGAATTGCCACCGAAGTTAGCAATTGGTTTGAAGAGAGCAGAATAAGACTCGCCTAGTCCCATGGTGAAAAGATCTTGCCCCCAAGTCCAAACCGATCCGTCCTGTTTTTGGAAGAGGATCGATCCAGTCACATTA
>JAPLUM010000522.1 GCA_026397605.1 Verrucomicrobiota bacterium
TCGAAGCAGCTGGACGGAAGCTTTATCAGGTCAAACTCGGCCAGCCTAAGAATCGCGGCCTCATGCGCTGCATGGAAGACCCTGACCTGCGCCGCGCCCTGGAAAAAGGTGAACTCAAAATGTATGAGGACACGCAGAAGAAGGATCTCTTCGCCCTCAAAGAAGAGCTCTACTACTTCATCGAAGAACGCAGCCACGACGCTGACCTCAGCGAGATGGGCCGCAATTTCCTCAGCCCTGATGAACCAGACGCGTTCGTCCTGCCGGACCTTGCCAGCCTTTTCTCCGACATCGATGGTGACAGCAGCACCACCGAAGCCCAGAAGATCGCCAAGAAAAACGAACTGCAAGATCGCCTCTCCCATCAGGGACAGCGCATCCACCAAATCAGCCAACTCCTCCGCGCCTATTGCCTCTACGAGAAAGACGTCGAGTACGTTGTGGAAGAAAACAAAGTCGTCATCGTCGATGCCCAAACGGGTCGTAAAATGTCCGGTCGCCGCTGGAGCGATGGCCTGCATCAGGCCGTGGAAGCCAAAGAAGGCGTGCAGATCGATGCCGAAACCCAGACCCTGGCCACGATCACCATTCAGAATTACTTCCGCCTCTATCTGAAGCTCGGCGGCATGACCGGCACAGCCGAGACAGATGCGTCCGAGTTCCATGACATCTACGGCCTAGACGTGCTCAGCATCCCGACCAATCAGAAGGTCAAGCGCGTGGACCAAAACGACAGCATTTACAAAACTCGTCGTGAGAAGTACAACGCCGTGATCGCCATGATCCACGAGCGCCATGCCAAAGGCCAGCCCATGCTCGTGGGCACCGCCAGCGTGGATGCGTCTGAGACCGTCAGCCGCATGTTGAAGCTGCAAAAAATCCCGCACTCCGTGCTCAACGCTAAATATCACCGCCAAGAGGCTGAGATCGTGGCCCGTGCCGGTCAGCGCGGCTCCGTGACCATCGCCACAAACATGGCTGGTCGTGGTACCGACATTAAGCTCGGCGAAGGCGTGGGCGAACTCGGCGGCCTGCTCGTGCTCGCTACCGAGCGCCATGAATCCCGTCGTGTGGACCGTCAGCTTCGTGGTCGCTGTGCTCGTCAGGGTGACCCAGGTGAAAGCAAATTCTTCCTCAGCTTTGAAGACGATCTCATGCGTAACTTCGGTGCTGCTGAGCGCATGACTAAGATCATGGAACGCTTCGGGATGGCTGAAGGCGAAGAGCTCCAGCACCCATGGCTGAACCGCAGCGTCGAGACCGCTCAAAAACGCGTCGAGCAGAGGAACTACACCGGCCGTAAACGCGTGCTGGAGTATGACGACGTCATGAATCAGCAGCGTGAAGTCATCTATGAATGGCGGAATGACGTGCTGCAAAGCAACGACCCCCGAGTCCTCATCAACGACTCCGTGGAAAAAGGCCTGAAAGAGCGCCTCGGCGAATTCCTGCCTTCTGAAAAAGGCAGCGACATCGATCCCGATTACGAAAGCCTGCTCCAATGGGTGAACACCACCTTCCCGATTGGCCTGAAGGACTTCGATGATGAATTCAAAACGCTGGACTTCGGCACTCAGTCCGCCTTCATCCAGGACAAGGTCCTGCGCGCCTACGATGTGAAAGTCGGTGGAGCCAATCCACAGGCGCTGCAAGAGATCGAAAAAATGATCCTGCTCAACGCCATCGACCGCCTATGGCAGGAGCATCTCTATGCCTTGGACGCCCTCAAGGAAGGTATCGGACTGCGCAGTTACGGCCAGAAAGACCCGCTCATCGAGTTCAAACAAGAGGCCTTCTCCATCTTTGCGGACCTCATGCGGAACATCAATGGCGAGGTGCTCAACAACCTCTTCAAGAGCACCCAACAGCTGGCCGCCTTTGAGCAATTCCTGGCCCAGCTCGCCATGATGCAACAGGCCCCCGCCAATAACGTGCCTCCACTGAAATCCAGTGACGAGCCTGAAAAAGCCAAGCCGCACAATCCTGGAAGCGATGGCCCAAAACTCATCCTTCCCAGTGCCATGGGACAAAAGAAACCCATGGCCAATGTCGGACGCAATGACCCATGTCCCTGCGGAAGCGGCAAAAAATTCAAAGCCTGCTGCGGACGCCTCGCGTAACTCAGTCCTATGAGCGAAAGCACTCTCCAATCAGCGCTGAGCAATCCGCAAAACCTCGGTGAAATGGCCGATGCAGATGCCGTCGGCACCGTCGGCTCTCCTGATTGTGGCGACATGGTGCGCATGTGGCTGAAGTATAAAGATCAAGACGGCAAAAAGGTCATCGACAAAGCCAGCTTCCAGTCCTTTGGCTGCCAGACCGCCATCGCCGTCGCCAGCTTGGCCACAGAGCTGATCCGCGGAAAGACCAAAGAAGAAGCCCTGCTCATGAGTGCGGAAGAACTCAGCGCCCCGCTTGGTCCACTCCCACCCATGAAGATCCATTGCGGTCAAATGGTCGAAGGCGCCCTGAAAGCCGCCCTAGATGCCGAGCAAAGCACCGCTCCCGCTCCCATGGCAGCCCCAACTCACCTCGGCCCCACATTAGCCGACAGCCTGAACGCCGCCGGTAAAACCGCCGGCAAGATCAAGATCGTCTTACAGACGAATTAACAGGAGAGCACGCGTCCCGCGTGCCATCTTCGGCGTCCCCGCCGAAGATCGTCCCAAGAGATCGCTCGGACCCTAGATCTTCTAGATTTTGGTATCAAAGATCGTTGAGTAGCGCCAGCCCTTGGTCTCTCAACCTTCGACTTCATGAAGGGATGCTTGAAATGCTAAGATCTTCATAGGCAAAGGAATAAAAACCGCAGCGCTTCCGGCTTGCCAATCACCCATCCGCTATCATCGAAAAGATAGAGTAGAGCCTGTCCCAGCGACTTAGAAGACTGGAATAGCTTGGGCAGGGCGAGCAAAAGGAAAGAGGCATGAAGCGGTAAAAAACGCTTCATGCCTCAAATTCGTGGTCTATGAGTTGTTACCAAGCAAACCACAGCCCGCCG
>JAPLUM010000016.1:0-2620 GCA_026397605.1 Verrucomicrobiota bacterium
TGTCACCCAGCTGGCCGTTCGCATTATCACCCCAGGCTGCGATCCGTCCGTCCGAAAACAACGCCAAGCTGTGATTCTTGCCAGCCGCGACAGCGACGACAACCACTCCATTGAGCGCCGATCCACCGGCGCGGCTCACCAGCACAGGAACCTTCTTATTTTCATCCGTGCCATGCGTGCCATCACCGAGCTGACCGAATCCATTCGAGCCCCAGGCCGCGATCGTACCATCATCGAGCAATGCCAGCGCATGGGCTCCGCCAAGAGCAAGTTGGACCACGGTGCGGTCTTTCAAGACACCCTCACGATACGCCGGCAAAGGTTCGATCTCGGGGACGTAAAAGGCGCCGTTGTTGCCAAGCTGGCCGGAAGAGCTATTCCCCCAGCCCACGGGAGTCTGGCCTACAGGGATCAAAACAAGGTCGTTGTGACCCTCTCCGCTGTAGTACCATGCCACATAGTGGTAGCTCCGCTGGTCATGGGTTAATGTGACTTCCTCACCATGCCGGAGATTCTCGAATTCGCCTTGGATGAAGCCAAGGCCCGTATTACGGATGAGCGTCAGTGTGGCTCCTCTGACCGGCTCGTAGCCTAGGCTGAGCGTCAGCCGCGAACCAGGAGAAATGACCGCGTCCTTCTCCATGACTGTGGCCTCTGGCTGCGCGGAGCTGAGCGTCCAGATCTCGTTTTTCAGACGTGTGCTAAAGATACCAGTACTCGTATAGACCGTGCCGTTCACATTCGTGGCGTAAGCCGCATAGCAGTAAGTCGTGCCGGATTTTAGGCCGGTGGCATCCACCGTGAACATGCCTGTCGAGTTGAAGGCTGCGGAAAATTGCTTCACTCCACTGCCGCCGAGGCGTGGGTGAGTGGTGAATACCACCGAGCGACCATCCTCACTGGTCGTGGCCGCGTGTTTCACCAACTCGTCCACCACCACGCCGACTCCTTTGAGGTCCGTTCGGCCATCAAAGGTGACATCGCCGCCTAACGTGGCCTGCGCGCCCTGGATCGCTGTGAAGGTGGGAGACGAGATCCGCGGCAAATCTGAGGTCAGAAAGGTGCCGACAGGCGAATAGACGTAAGGGAAGCGATCCAGAGAGTCCGCCTGATGTGCGGCTCCCGCACCATTCAATGCGGCGCTGGCATACGAATACTCGGTGTTGAGTTCCAGGCCGGAAACGACGGTTGTGAATGGGCCGCCCACAGGGTTGATCGGAGCTGGAACTCCAATGCGTCTGCTTGCCGGGTGCGCCGTGTTTCTCGGATCAGGATTTTCCGCTGTTTTGGCGATCCAAACTTCCTCCGTCATCATGCGCGATCCACCGTTGAACATGACGCTCGCACCCAAAACCGACTCATAACCGCTAATTTCACGCTGGGTCGGCTTCTGGAGCACCGGCGGTGGTACAAACAAGGCTGCAGAGTGGTTCGAAGTGCTCCCGCTCGAAAGCCGGAAGACATCGCCAGGATACAACGCACTCGTTCCGAACTGCAGATTCGCCGCAACCGGTAGATGACCGCCCTTGACTGAGTTATTGCCAAACTGGCCACTTGTATTACCGCCCCAAGAGACCAGCGTCCCATCTGAGCACAGCGCGAAATTGTGCTGATAACCGGCGGTGATCGCAATCACAGTCCTGCCCGAGAGCGCCCCATTCTTTGCAACCACCGTGGGAAACCGCCGAGGTTGGCCGTCACTTCTTCCCAATTGTTTGAACTGGTTATCGCCCCATGCCACCAACGTCCCTTGATCGTCATCACACAGTGCAAGCGTATGATCCCCGCCTGCGACGAGCGTTCTCACGGGCTTGCCGAAAAGCGCACTCGTGTCCTCGCTTGTATTGACCTCCAACGGAACATTTCGATCGATGACTTTGATACCCAAGTACTCCTTGATAATGCGAACTGGAAGAGAAGTGGTATCCTTATGCCCGAGTTGGGATTTGTCGTTTCGCCCCCAGCTGACCAGCTTTCCATTTTCGAGAAGCACGACATTATGATCACCGCCAGCGGCGATGGAAAGGACCCTGACCACCGACGTTGCATTGTCCACGGCACCGTTCACAGCGGTAGCATCCATAGGCAGACCTGTTGTAAAGTCCCTGAAGCTAACTGTTTCATTGACCGTAACACTTGGTTTCGGAACTTTCGGAATCGACGGAATAACATCAAAAATGTCGACCGCATCCAGCAGGCGGTTCGCTGCATCGACCAAAGCGTCCACAGCCTTCCAAATTTCGTCAACGACGAGGTTCGACGCTGCCGCTTGTTTGGTAAACAACTCGCGAATCTTCAAGAAGGTGATGACAAACTCCAGCTCATCCGCTAGGACCGTTTCACCCTTCGCAAGGGCAATTGCCTTATCAATCACCGTGGTTAGCACGTATTTGATGGCCCCATCAATTTCTTTTTCCACCAAAGTGTTTATATTCACTTTTGCGCCATTCGTTATGGCTGTGCCAGCCTGCCCCCCCGTGTTAGGGTTGTCCTTTGCCTGGGCGGCCGCCGCTTGAGCAATCAATTCGTCCACCAATGGCCCGATGTCAGCTCCGATGATGCCTACTTTTCCAGTAACGCTGTTCACACTGCTCACGCCCTGTGCATCAAGGTTGGAGGT
>JAPLUM010000016.1:2661-4383 GCA_026397605.1 Verrucomicrobiota bacterium
AGCCTGATTTACAAATTCGCGTATGACCGGTTCAGCAAGGTTCACAAACCACTTTCTGAGCTCTTCAGTCGCCTTTTTGGGATCCGTCCCGGCAATATTTGGAATCTTGTCCAAACCACCTGGCAGCGGCACAACCATCGAGGCACGCGGATAGACACTCGCCGGGAAAGTCGGGATCAGGCGCGGATTCTTCTGAGGGTCCGCTGGACCCGAGCCAGCCAGCCGAGTTCCTGGATTGGAGTAGTAATTTTGCAGACGCTGCCACTTGGCCTCCTGTGTATCCGCAGGGTCAGACGCCAAGTCACCGATCTGGCCATAAAAGTTGCTACCCCACGCTGCCACCTTGCCGTCTTCAGTGAGAGCCAAGCTGTGAGAATTCCCTGCGGAAATCATCACCACAGATTTCTCGTGCAAAGCACTCTCACTGCCACTGGAGGAGTTCACCGCCACGGGAGCATTGCGATTCGTCCGAGAACCATCGCCGAGCTGGCCGTCCGCATTCAATCCCCACGCCACCACCGTTCCGTCTGAACAAAGCGCCAGGCTGTGGTCTTTGCCTGCCGCCAAGGAGATCACCCTCTTGCCATTCAAAACGCCCGTCCGGTGGACCAGCACGGGGTTGCCGCTCGATCTGCTCAACCGGTTCCCCAACTGCCCGAATTGATTGCTGCCCCAGGCCGCCACCGTGCCGTCCGTGCACAGCGCCAAGGTATGGCTGCCGCCGCGTGCGAGTTGCGCGATCGTCTTGTCTTTCAGCACACCGGTTTGCGGAACACCAACCGTTCCGTTGACCGCCACGGGGACTCTACGCTGGGCGATAGTGTTGTCGCCGAGTTGGCCACTCGCGTTTGAACCCCAAGCCGCTGGAGCCACATCCCGCCACAGTAGCACGAGGTCATTGTTTCCTTCGCCGCCGTAATACCACGCCACATACTTGTAGGTGAAGCCTCCAAAGGGCAGATCCACCGCCGCCCCATTGGCCACATTGCTGAAGGAGCCTTCGATAAAGCCCCGTCCGGTGTTTTTCACCACCGTGAGGTCCGCGCCCGGCTTTGGCGCAGCGCCGAGGCTGACCTGCAAGGTCCCGCTGGCGGTGTAGCCATCGGAGGTGACGGGAATGTGGTCTGCGGCGTTAAAAACGGCCGTCACCGCCTGGCACGGCAGACTGGCGGCAAAACACAGGAAAAAGACAGCCAGCAGGCTGGTGGAAGAACGGTGATAGGGAGGCATTGTCAGGAAATAAGGGATTAGAAGTGGCAGAGGGGGGCGCTAGGTGTGAAAAGTGAATTTTCCGTCTCGCTCATGCCGCTTGGCACTCCATGTCATGAGCTGTAGGCTGTAGTCGAAATATCCAGCTAGATTCGTGCCGACTTAGATGCTCCAAATGAGGAATTTCGCCGTCGTTCTGCTGGTAGTCCGCCGCGATCAGCGCACAGCGGATGCATTCCCCGATTTTCTCAATCGGCAGCAGGCAGGCGGGGCAAAAATGGATAGAAGGTGATCGTGGCATCCTGTTAGACGCGCAGAGTTCGCGACTGCGTTACGGGCCTAATTCAGAAACTCGAAATTTTCTCAGGGATCAGACCGAAATTCCGCATCTTTGTCCACCGTGCCTGCGGAAAGCTCCAATTTGGTTCCGATGAGCGTGATTTTGCCCCCATGCGGTAGAGTCGTGATTTTAGCCCCCGCACCCACGGAAATGTCCGCAGCCTCGGCACTGCC